>JAEUJM010000004.1 GCA_016794585.1 Acidimicrobiales bacterium | reverse complement strand
GAGGAGCGGGGCACGTTCCTGCTGCTGCACGGCGAGCCCAGCTGGGCCTACCTCTACAAGGACTGGATCGGGCCCCTGGTGGCCGACGGCTACCGGGTGGTCGCCCCCGACCACCTCGGCTTCGGCCGCTCGGACAAGCCCACCGACGACGACTGGTACACGATCGCCCGCCACCGCGAGGCGCTGGCCCGCCTCATCGAAGGGCTCGACCTGGACCGCATCCATCTGGTGGTGCAGGACTGGGCCGGGCCCATCGGCCTCATGAACGCCGTGGCCGACCGCGACCGCTACGCCCGCCTGTTCATCCTCAACACCTGGCTGCACGCCGACGACCACGAGTACTCCGAGGGCGTGCAGTGGTGGCGCCAGGCGGCCATCGACCCCGAGCAGCTCGGCGGCGACATGCCCACCGGCGTCATCGTGGCCGGCACCACCCGCCGCCCCGACGTCGACAAGGACCTGCTGGTGCGGGCCTTCGACGCCCCCTTCCCCGACGCCGCCGCGAAGGCCGGCGCCCGCCGCTTCCCGTTCTGCATCCCCTTCGCCGAGCCCGAGCTGGGCGACGGCGCCCTCCAGGCCGAGGCCCGGGCGGCGCTGCCGACGTGGAACATCCCCAAGCACGTGGCCTTCGGCGACGCCGACCCCATCTTCACGTGGGAGTGGGCCGAGCAGTGGGCGGCGGAGCTCGGCGCCACCCTCGACCGCATCGAGGGCGCCAGCCACTTCGTCCAGGTCGAGGCCCCCGACGACTGCCTCGCCGTGATCCGGTCCCACCTGCCCTGACGTCCGGGCCATCCCAAGACTGCTCGTTCTGCCAGCACGAGCGTGTTCTGCAGAACAGGCTCGTGCTGGCAGAACGGCGGACCTGGGCTTTCTGGAGGCGGCCGCGCAGGGTCAGGACTCCAAGCGCTCGGCGAGGTGGATGGTCACGTCGTCGCCGGCCTCCTTGCCGATGGCCTTGCGCACGTCGGCCTTCACCGGGAGCTTGTGGCGGCCGTCGCCCAGCGCCATGAACGAGCTCTGGAACGCGTGGCCGTCGACGGTGCCCCGCACCTTCACGAGCCCGCGGGTGCCGAAGAACTCGGCCGAGTCCTTCATCACCACGTAGGTCCAGCCGCCCTTGGCCGGGCTCTTCTCCAGCGTGGCCTCGAAGTCGTGGTCGAGCTCGCTCATCTCGTCATCCTCCCTCGTCGGTCGTCCCACGGAACCGACGGGCGCCGGCGCACGGACTCATCGCCCCGACGAGCCGTCCCGGTACGTACCTGGCTACGCCTGCGTAGCCAACGAGGTACCAGAACGAGGGCGCCGGGCTAGTTGCCGAAGTCCCAGCCTTCGCCGCTCGCGAACTGGCCGAGGACGTTCTTGGCGATGAGGATCTTGTGCACCTCGTCGGGGCCGTCGGCGATGCGCAGGGTGCGGGCGCCCTGGTACATCGCGAACAACGGCAGGTCGTTGGAGACGCCGGCCGCGCCCCACACCTGGATGGCCCGGTCCACCACCCGGGTGTAGGCGTTGGGCACGAAGATCTTGATGGCCGAGATGTCGGTGCGGGCGGCCTGCATGCCGGCGTCGACCTTCTCGGCGGCGTGAATGGTCATGAGGCGGGCGGCCTGGATGTCCATGTACGAGTCGGCGATGAAGCCCTGGATGAACTGCTTGTCCTGGAGCAGGCCGCCGTGCACCTCACGGCTGCGGGCCCGCTCGACCATCAGGTCGAAGGCCCGCCACATCTGCCCGACGGAGTTCATGCAGTGGTACACCCGACCGGCGCCGAGGCGGTCCTGCGCGGCCTGGTGACCCTCGCCGACCCGACCGAGGGCGTTCTCGACGGGCACCCGCACGTCCTCGTACTTCACCTCGCAGTGGTCCGACGTCTTGCGGCCCCACACGCCGATGCCCCGCACGATGTTCACGCCCTTGGTGGCGGTCGGGACGATGATCTGCACCATCGGGCCCTTGCGGGGGTCCGGGTCCTCGGCGTTGGGGTCGACCACCCGGCACATGACGATGAAGAAGTCCGCGTCGATCCCGTTCGAGGTGAACCACTTGTGCCCGTTGATGACGAAATCGTCGCCGTCGACCACGGCGGACGTGGTCAGCGAGCGGGGGTCCGAGCCGGGGTTGTGGGGCTCGGTCATGGAGAAGCCGGACTCCATCTCACCGTCGATGAGGGGCAGCAGCCACTTCCGCTTCTGCTCCTCGGTGCCGTACTTCACGAGGATGGACTGGTTGCCGCTGTTGGGGGCCACCACGCCGAACAGCGAGGCGGCGCCGAGGGCGTAGGCCAGCACCTCGTTCATGTAGGCGTGGGCGAGGAAGTCGAGGCCCATGCCGCCGTACTCCGTGGGCAGGTGAGGCGCCCAGAGGCCGGCAGACTTCACCCGATCCTTGATGGCCGCCCGAAGCTCGAGGGCCTCGTTGTGCTCGGTGAACGAGCTGTCCTCGGCCGAGCGCCACAGCACGGACTCGTTGGGGATGATGTCCTCGTTGACGATCTCGGCGGTGCGCCCCCGGATGTCGTTGATGCGCTCATCGAGGGTGGCGATCGGCTTCACGTTCATGGCCATGCCCGCCTGCCTACACGGCCGGCGGCGAGACAGCCAGGGACCATGGCCCCTTTCGCCGCGAAGTCAGGACGCCAGCGGCACGAACGGCACCTGCTCGAGGCCGGCGGCCCCGATGACCAGACCGGTGGACTCGGGCACCTCGGCCCAGTCCCCCGGCAGGTCCGAGACCGGCTCGGACACCACCACCCGCGAGGTCTCGTCGAGGTGGGCGAGGCGGGACTCGTCGGGGTGCAGGCGCTTCAACGTGTCCAGGTCGTTCGACACGAACAGCGTGCGCGACCGGTGCTGTGTCGAGTAGCGAGCGGCCCACAGCGAGCGCCCGTCGCTCATGGCGTAGGTGCCCTGCATCGGGTGCTCGATCCCCTGTGCCCGGCCGAGCGCTTCGACCACCCCGATGGCCCGGGCCAGGCCTGCGAGCGGGTCGTCCTCCGCCCCCAGGGTGAGGGCCAGGCGGAAGAGCACCTCGGTGTCGGTCGACCCCTCGAGCGCGTCGAACTGCTCGCGCTGGAGCGCCAGCAACAGGTCACGGCGCACTTGGTGGAACCCGTCGATGAAGCCGTTGTGCACGAACAGCCAGCGCCCGTGGCGGAACGGATGGCAGTTGGTCTGCTGGACCGGGCTGCCGATGCTGGCCCGCACGTGGGCGAGGAAGAGCGGCGAGGTCAGGTGGCCGGCGAGGTCGCGCAGGTTGGCGTCGTTCCACGCCG
The DNA here is from genome assembly GCA_016794585.1 of Acidimicrobiales bacterium. Lineage (NCBI taxonomy): Bacteria > Bacillati > Actinomycetota > Acidimicrobiia > Acidimicrobiales > Acidimicrobiales bacterium. The sequence continues at coordinate 34,775 of JAEUJM010000004.1, read as the reverse complement.
GCTCGATGCTGCGGAACCGGCCCGGATCCTCGCTGCCCAGGGCGTCGTACCACCCCAACCCGAAGCCGTCCCCGTTGGTGGTCTCGGCGCCCATGCGGGAGTGCAGGCTCTGGTCGATGAGGCCGTGGCGGGTGCGGTAGAGCAGCTCGTCGATGACCAAGGGCTTGCCGTAGTACGCGTTCCAGCGGCACATGCCTCTCGTCTACCGCCTGAACCGGCCGCGCGGAAGGGGCAGAGGTCCCACGGTGGTCGAGGTCCTAGCGTGGGGCCAAGGGCCACGCCTCTCCCGACCCGGGCCCTGCGGAGAAAACCACGGTGATCGCCCCGACCATCACCCTCATCGGCGCCGGCGGCATGTCCTTCGGGCCGACCATGGTGAACGACCTCGTGCACACGCCGGCGCTGGCCGGCGCCCGACTCGTGCTGCACGACGTCAACGAGGAGCGCCTGGCCCGCGCCTATCGCTTCGCGGCCAAGCTGAACGCGGCGTCGGGCGCGCCCCTGCGCCTCGACCGCAGCACCGACCCGGCGGTGGCCCTCGCCGGCGCCGACTTCTGCATCAGCAGCGCCGAGTTCGGCCGCTACCGCTACTGGCGCCAGGACTACGAGATCCCCAACCGCCACGGCGCCCGCCAGATCAACGGGGAGAACGGCGGGCCGGGAGCGGTGTTCCACTCGCTGCGCAGCATCAAGAACACCCTGTCGATTTGCGCCTCCATCGAGGAGCACTGCCCCGACGCCTTCCTGATCAACCTCTCGAACCCCATGAGTCGCGTGACGCTCGCCATCAACCGGGGCACCCGGGTGGCCAACGTGGGCATGTGCCACGAGGGCCCCATCGGCGTCGTCCGCCTCGCCAAGCTCCTGCGGGTGCCCGCCAAGCACCTCGAGGGCCGGGCCTCCGGAATCAACCACTTCACCTTCTTCACCGAGCTCGTCGACACGCGTACGGGCGAGGACCTGCTCCCTGTGCTTCGCGAGCGCTTCTCCAAAGCGTTCTTCGACTACCCGGCGCGGACGGTGCCGCTGTGGAAGGCGGCGATGAAGCCGCTGCCCCTCGCCGGCCTGGCCGACCAGGTGTACACGCCGCTCGTGGCCCACATGGTCCGCGAGTACGGGCTGGTGCCCTGCTCGGTGGACAGCCACATCGGTGAGTACCTGCCCTTCGCGCTCGACGTCGGCCCGTACCACCCCACCCACATGGACTTCTTCGAGCGCTTCGACGCGGCCACCGAGCGCCTCACCACCTGGGCAGCGGACACGACCGTGCCCCTCCCCCTGCACCGCGTCGGCCACAGCCTCGAGGAGGTCATCCCCATCATCGCGGCGCGGTGGACGGGCGAGCCGACGCGGATCATGGCCGTGAACGTGCCCAACCGGGGGTACCTGCCCGACGTGGCCGACGGCGCCATCGTCGAGGTGGGCGCCACCGTCGACGGCGACGGCATCCACCCGGACGAGATGCCGCCCCTCGGCGAGCCCCTCGCCGGCTGGGTGGCGACGCAGGTCGCGCTCCAGGACCTCGTCGTCCGCTCCGCCCTCGAGCACGACCCCGACCTGGCCTACCAGGCCGTGGTCGAGGACCCGTGCTCCCCCGCCGACGAGACCGCCTGCCGCGCGATGTTCGACGAGCTCATGGGGCTCCAGGCCGCCGAGCTCCCGTTCTGACCGCCGGCGACGCCCGATGACCGACGACCGCTCCCACTGGGAGCGCATGCTGGCCGGCGAGCCGTACATCGCCGACGATCCCGAGATGGCCCGCCAGGCCGCACGGGCACGCGCCTTCGAGAACACCTACAACGACCCGGCGGTCGCCGACGACGAGCGGGCCCGCGTCCTGCGGGAGTGGCTCGGCGCGGTCGGCGACGGCACGTACATCCGCCCCCCGCTCCGGGTCGACTACGGCTTCAACATCCGCGTCGGTGACCACGGGTACGCCAACCTCGGTCTGGTGGCCCTCGACGTCGCGCCGATCACCATCGGCGACGACGTCCTGATCGGCCCCAACGTGCAGCTCCTCACCCCGACACATCCCGTCGAGCCCGGTCCGCGCCGGGACAAGTGGGAGGGAGCGGCGCCCATCACCATCGGCCACAACGTCTGGCTGGGCGGCGGCGCCATCGTGCTCGCCGGCGTGACGATCGGCGACGACTCGGTGGTGGGAGCGGGGGCGGTGGTCACCCGCGACGTTCCCGCCGGCGTCGTGGTCGTCGGCAACCCCGCGCGCGTCCTGCGCCGGGTCGACGAACCGTAGGCCGGGTTCCGCCCGGTCGTGGCGCCTTTCCGCGCGGCGCCTAGCGTGGGGGCATGGCCCGGACCAGCGTCGCCGAGGGCGCCGATGCCGGCGCCGCCGGCCCCTCCCGGCAGCGGCGCACCCGTTCCATCCACCCCGCCGCCGCCCGCGTGTGGGAACCCGAGCCCGAGTGGATCCCGCCCACCGCGTCCGTCGCCGAGCTGACCGGCGGCGTGGCCGGCAGCCTCTTCGGCGCGGTCACCTCGCCCCTCATCACCCGGCCCGTGCTCGGTGCCCTCGGTGCGGTCCGTCCCCCGGATCGCCCACCGGCGGACGCCGACGAGCTCGGCGACCCCGGCTGGTTCGGGCCCGACAGCGTGGCCTGGCGGGTGCACGCCGACCCGTCCCTGCTGGTGGCCGGCATCGCCGCCTTCACCCTCCAGGCCCTCCACCCGCTGGCCATGGCCGGCGTGGCCGAGCACTCGGCCTTCTCCGACGACTTCCTCGGGCGCACCCAGCGCACCGCCGAGTTCGTCCAGGGTGTGGTGTATGGCTCCTCGGCCCGGGCCGAGCGCCTGTGCCGCATCGTGCGCAAGGCCCACGGACCGGTGGTGGGCGTCGCCCCCGACGGCCGCCCGTACGACGCCAACAGCCCCGAGCTGCTCGACTGGGTCCACATCGCCGAGTACCTGGCCATCGCCGCCGCCAACCGCCGCTTCGCCCTCCGGCCCATGAGCCGCCACGAGCTGGACGCGTACATCGCCGAGGTCGCCATCGTGGGCGAGGGCACCGGAGTGGTGGCGCCGCCGCGGTCGTGGTCCGAGATCCTGGCATCGCTCGAGCACCACCGACCGCAGCTGGCCGTGGCCGAGTACGCCGCGCTCGGCGTGGCCTTCCTCGACGACCCGCCGATCATCCCCGGCCCGGCCAAGCCCGTCTGGCGGGCGGTTTGGTCCGGCGCCATCGCCTGCCTGCCGCCCGTGGCCCGCCGCCTGCTGCGCCTCCCCATGCCCAGCATCGCCGAGCTGGCCGCCTGCCGGGCCACGCTGCGGGTGCTCGGCACCCTGGCCGGCGAGCCCCTCGACCTCGCCGCCGCCCGCCGGCGCCTCGACCTGCCCCCCGCCTGACCCGGACCCGTCCGCCCCAGCCCCTGACCTTGTCCGGTCGTCGGCGGACCGTGCCACCATGGGGGTCCAGCGACACGGGGGTGACGTGATGGCCTACGACGTGGTGATCAAGGGCGGCACGGTGATCGACGGGACCGGCGCGCCGGGCTTCGCCGCCGACGTCGCCGTGCAGGACGGGCGCATCGCCGAGGTCGGCCCCGGCCTCGACGGGCGGCAGGTGCTCGACGCCGGCGGCCACGTCGTCGCACCGGGCTTCATCGACATCCACACGCACTACGACGCCCAGGTGTTCTGGGACCCGGGGCTGACCCCGTCGTCGTACCACGGCGTCACCACCGTCATCGCCGGCAACTGCGGCTTCTCGATCGCCCCGTGCGGGCCCGACGGCGCCGGCATCCTGGGGCGCACCCTCCAACACGTCGAGGACATGAGCCTCGACACCCTCGTGGCGGGCGTGCCGTGGGACGAATTCGAGGACTTCGGCCAGTACCTCGACGCCGTCGAGCGTCGCGGCGTGGGCCTCAACTACGGGTGCTACGTCGGCCACACCGCCGTGCGCCTGTTCGTCATGGGCGAGGACGCGTACGAGCGGCCCGCCACCGAGGCCGAGATCGCCACGATGCGCCAGATCGTGGCCGACGCCATGGCCGCCGGCGCCGCCGGGTTCGCCACCTCGGCCTCGCCCACCCACAACGGCGACCAGGGCCGCCCCGTCCCGTCCCGGGTGGCCGACCTCGCCGAGCTCACCGCGCTGGCCGAGCCGCTGCGCGACGCCGGCCGGGGCGTGCTGGCCATGCTGCCGGGCGGGGTCATCTCGAACGACGAGGTCTTCGCCCTCCAGCGCCACCTCGGCCGACCCATCACCTGGACGGCCCTGCTCACCGTGAAGGGCTTCCCGTACCACCTGAAGGTCATCGACGAGCACGACGCCGCCCGTGCCGGCGGGGTCGAGGTCTGGCCCCAGGTGTCATGCCGGCCCCTGATGTTCCAGATGAACCTGGCCGAGCCCTTCACCTTGAACATGCGCGAGTCCTTCTCGTCGATCATGGGCCAGTCCCACGAGGAGCGCATGGCCACCTACCGGGACCCCGCATGGCGAGCCCGGGCATGGGAGGAGCTCTCCGGTCGCCGCCAGGGCATCCTGCCGTTCAACTGGCCCTCGCTGTCGGTGGCCGAGTCGGACCGCCACTCCGAGCTGGTCGGACGCAACGTCGTCGAGCTGGCCGAGGAGCGGGGCTGTACGCCCCTCGACGTCATCCTCGACATCTCGCTCGACGACGACCTCGTCACCCGCTTCAACTCGGTGCTGGCCAACGACGACCCCGAAGGCATCGCCTGGCTCCTCCCCCGCGACGGCGTGCTGCTCGGGCTGGCCGACTCGGGCGCCCACGTCAGCCAGCTCTGCGACGCCTGCTTCAGCACCGACCTGCTGGGCAACTGGGTGCGAGACCGCGAGGTCATGCCCCTCGAGCGGGCCGTCCACAAGCTCACCGCCGAGCCGGCCGGGGTCTACGGGCTGGACGACCGCGGTGTCGTCGAAGCCGGGCGCGCCGCGGACCTCGTCGTGTTCGACGCGGACACCGTTGCCCCGGGTCCGCTGCGGCGGGTCCGGGACTTCCCCGCCGACGGCGAGCGCCTCACCGCCGACGCCCCCGTCGGCGTGCGCCACACCCTCGTCAACGGCACCCCCATCCGCGTCGACGACGAGGCCCTGCCCGACGCCGTCGGCCCCGACGGTCGGCGACCCGGCGTCGTCCTCCGCGACTGAGCGGCCGGTCACGTCGCCTCCGAGCCGACGCGCGCCGAAGGTCAAAAAAGCCAACCAGCTGAGCAACCGGCGCACCGATCGGAATGTGTAGCTTCACCCGGGTCCAACGAAGCGCAGACCAGCGAGGCTCGAGCATGCGCGTGAAGCCCTCCGCCCTTTCCGCCATCGCCGCGATCCTCGGCTACCTGGTGGTCGTCTTCTCCGTGTGGGGAATCACGGGCCTCGAGTACGACGAGGTCGGTGACACGGTCGAGAGCGTCCGGAAGGGCATCGTGCTCTCCATCGGTGCCGGCGCGGCCTACCTGGCCGCGGTGACGACGATCCTGGGCTGGTGGAAGCCCGCCCTGCATGAACCGCGCCGGGTCGGGGGTCGCTGGATGATGCTCATCCCTGCGCTGCTCGCCCTCGGGGCCATCGGGAACCTCGCGACCACGAAGTGGGGCGAGATCGACGGCGTCGCGTCGTACGTACTCTGGCTGGCCATCGGCACACTCCTCGTTGGCTTCTCCGAGGAGCTGCTCACCCGCGGGATCGCGATAGTCGGCGGGCGGGGGTCGATGCACGAGCGATGGGTGTGGGTGTTCTCGGGGGCCATCTTCGGCCTCCTCCACGCACCCAACGCCCTGTTCGGGCAGAGCCTCCCGGAGACGATGCAACAGATCGTGTTCGCGTTCGCCGTCGGCCTCATGTACTACGTCACACGCCGCATCACGGGCGCCTTGGTCGTCACCATGGGCCTGCATGCGATCTGGGACTTCTCGATCTTCATCCAGGCGCACTCGACGCAGAACCTTGCCGACAAGCCCATCGCCGCCGGCGGCCTGGTCCTGAACGTCACCGTCATCCTCGGCATCGTGGCGCTGGTCAAGATCCTCAGGGCGGGCGACGTGGTAGAGCCCGGTGGCGATCAGCTCGCCGAGTTCGACCGGGCCGCCTGACGAACCGGCAGGTGGTGCCCGAGCGGCCCACCCATCAGGCCTCGATGGTCCGCAAGGACCGCGACCTCCACGTCAACTGACCGACGCGACCTGCCCGCCCGAGCCACGCCGCGTCACGGGCGACGCAGTCAGACCAGGATGCGCTCTTCGGGGGCGGGGACGCCGACCACGGCCATCATGCGACCGAGGCCGAGGAACATGCCACAGCAGATGCTGAGGTCGGCGAGCTCCTCGTCGGTGTAGGCCGTGCGCATCGTGTCGAAGAAGGCGTCGTCCATGGTCAAGTGGTCGAGGGCGAAGCGCTGGGCGAACTCTGCGGCGAGGCGCTCACGGTCGGACAGCACCTCGCTCTCGCGCCAGTTGGCCACCTCGGCGTAGAAGCCCTCGTCGATCCCCTCGGCCGGGCCCTGGGTGGCCCGGGTGTCTTGGCACACCGCGCAGTGGTTGATGAGGGCGATGGTCCAGCGGGCCGCCTCGCGCTCGCGCACCCCCAGCTGGGTGGTGCCGTAGACCGCGGCGGAGAACTTGCCCATGCCCTTGGCCATCTCGGGACGCTGGAGCGACCAGTCGATGTGCTCGCCGAAACCGACCTCGGGATAGGAGATGCGTGCCATCCCCCGAGGCTACGACGATCCCGCCGCCGGCGCCGTCAGGGGGTGGGCCAGTTGAGGCCGGCGTCGGCGACGGCCTGCTCGACCGCGGCCACCAGTGCGTCGACCGAACCGCCGCAGGCGCCGAGGGCGGGGCCGTCGAGCAGCGGGACGATGACGCCGTCGTCGGTCTCGGCCACCACGACCGGGGCGGCGCCGGCGACCGCGGCCCGCACCGCGTCGGGCTGGTCGTCGCGGTGGAACGTGTCGAAGGCGATGGGCAGCCCGGCCCGACAGGCCTGCCAGTCCGACTTCTCGCGGAAGGTGCCGTGGGTGATGTCGCAGAGCGCGCAGTGGGCACGGCCCAGGCGGGCGCCGACCCAGTAGCTCAGCTCGCCCCGCAGGGTGTGATCGGCGTCGTACACGCCGACGAGACGGCGGAGGCGAGGGCCGACGGTCACGCCGGGGACGGTAGCGGCGGGGTCTGCTACACCGGCGCGGGTGCACACCGTCTACAGCCTGCGCCACCACCGCCACCACGCCCGGGCCGAGCTGATCGACGGCACCATGGCGCCCGCCCACGAGCGCCCCGAGCGGGCCGAGTGGGTGCTCGCTGCGGTCGAGGCGGCCGACCTCGGCCCCGTCATCGCCCCCACCGAGCACGGCCTCGAGCCGCTGGCCCGGGTGCACGACGAGCGCTTCCTCACCTTCCTGGGCGTGGCCTGGGGGGAGTGGGTGGCCGAGCACGGCACCGCCACCGACGCGCTCGGCCTGGCCTGGCCCACCCGGCGCTTCGCCCAGCGCGAGCCCGACGCCATCGACGGGCGCCTGTCCTACTACTCCTTCGACGCCGGCTCGCCGATCATGGCGGGCACGGCCGAAGCGGTCTTCGCCTCCGCCGACGTGGCTCTCAGCGGCGCCGACCTGTTGCTCGACGGCCATCCGCACGTCTTCTCGCTGTGTCGCCCGCCCGGCCACCACGCCGCCCGCGACCTCTACGGCGGCTACTGCTTCGTCAACAACGCCGCGGCCGCCGCCCAGGCGCTTCGCGACGGCGGCATGGAGCGGGTCGCGGTCGTCGACGTCGACTACCACCACGGCAACGGCACCCAGGACATCTTCTGGGAGCGCGGCGACGTCTTCGTCACCAGCCTCCATGGCGATCCTCGCCAGGAGTACCCGTACTTCGCGGGCTACGCCGACGAGCGCGGCGAGGGTCCCGGCGAGGACGCCAACGCCAACTTCCCCCTGCCGTGGGGCACAGGCGCGGGTCGCTGGTTCGAGGCCCTCGACATCGCTCTCGGTCGGGTCCGCGCCTTCTCCCCCGACGCCGTCGTGGTGTCGCTCGGCGTCGACACCTTCCGCGACGACCCCATCTCCCGCTTCGAGCTCGACACCGACGACTACCCGGTGCTGGGCGCACGCCTCGCCGACCTCGGCCTGCCCACCCTCGTCGTGCTCGAGGGCGGCTACGCGGTCGACGCCATCGGCACCAACGTGGCCGGCGTGCTCCGCGGCCTGGTCGGGGCACCCACCTCGGGCGGAGACGACGACGCTCCGGACCTTCGCGGGCCCGATGGTGGTGGCGAACCGGTGGCGGAGGCGGTCGTCCGCGAGTAGGTTCATTTCTCGAACTCACCTCGGGAGGGCGTCATGGACGGCGACGGGACCGCGACGGGCAGCACCGGCACGAGCAGCGACGGGGCGACCTGGCACCAGAGCGCCTGCATCCTGTGCTCGATCAACTGCGGCATCGAGGTGCGCCTCGGAGGCGAGGACGGCCGACGCTTCGAGCGCATCCGGGGCGACAAGGCGCACCCCACCAGCCAGGGCTACACGTGCGAGAAGGCCCTGCGCCTCGACCACTACCAGAACGGTCGCCACCGCCTCACCAGCCCGCTGCGACGGCGCCCCGACGGCACCTACGAGGAGGTCGACTGGGACACCGCCATCGCCGAGGTGGCCGCCCGCCTGGGTGACGTGGCCGCCGAGCACGGCGGTGAGCGCATCCTCTACTACGGGGGCGGCGGCCAGGGGAACCACCTGGGCGGTGGCTACGGCCGCGCCACCCGGGCGGCCTTCGGCTCGGTCTGGTCGTCCAACGCCCTCGCCCAGGAGAAGACCGGCGAATTCTGGGTCGACGGCCAGCTCTTCGGGCGCCCCCGCTGCCACACCACCGGCGAGTGGGACGAGGCCGAGGTGCTCGTCTTCGTGGGCAAGAACCCGTGGCAGTCCCACGGCTTCCCCCGGGCCCGCACGGTCCTCAAGGCCGTAGCCAACGACCCCGACCGGGCGATGATCGTCATCGACCCCCGCCGCACCGAGACCGCCGACCTCGCCGACGTCCACCTCCAGGTGAAGCCGGGCACCGACGCCTGGTGCCTCGGCGCGATGCTCGCCGTCCTGGTCGACGAGGGCCTGCTCGCCGACCGTTGGCTGGCCGAGCACGCCAACGGCGCGACCGAGGTGACCGCCACGCTCGACCGGGTGCCGATCGCCGAGTGGTGCGCCATCGCCGGCGTGGCCGAGGACGACGTTCGCACCGCCGCCCGCCGCATCGCCGGCGCCAAGGGCGGGGTGTCCATCTTCGAGGACCTCGGCATCCAGCAGGCGCCGAATTCCACCCTCAGCTCGTACCTCGAGAAGCTGCTCTACCTGCTCACCGGCAACTTCGGCGTGCCCGGCGGCATGAACATCCACACCCGCATGGCCAACCTCGTCGGCGGCAGCGCCAGCGTGCGCACCAGCCCCGTCACCGGTTCGAAGGTGATCACCGGGTTGATCCCGAGCGCGGTGCTGCCCGACGAGATCCTGACTGACCACCCCGACCGCTTCCGGGCACTGATCGTGGAGTCGGGCAACCCAGTGCACTCGCTGCCCGACTCGCCCCGCTGGCGCGAGGCCATGGCCGCCCTCGACTTCTCGGTCGTCATCGACGTCGCCCTCACCGAGACCGGCCGCTGCGCCGACTACGTGCTGCCCGCCGCCTCGCAGTTCGAGAAGTGGGAGGCCACCTTCTTCACCCTCGAATTCCCCGAGAACGCCTTCCACCTGCGCCGGCCGCTGCTCGACCCCCTGCCCGGCACGCTGGCCGAGGCCGAGATCCACGCGCGCCTCGTGCGGGCCAGCGGCGCCCTCGCCGCCGACGCCGACGCCCTCGACGAGCTCCGAGCGGCCGCCCACCAGGGCCGGGCCCCGTACCTCGACGCCTTCCTCCGGGTCAACGGCGAGCGGCCCCACCTCGGCCCCTTCGCCAGCTACGTCCTCTACGAGACCCTGGGCCCGACGCTCCGCCTCCCCGGGGACACCAGGGGCGACGCCGCCCAGGCCGCTGCGGTGTGGGGCCTGGCGCAGACCACGATGCTGACGTTTCCCGCCTCGGTGCAGCGGGCCGGCTTCGCCGACGGCGAGGCGCTCTTCCAAGCCCTCCTCGACACCCCGTCGGGCGTGGTCTTCACCGTCGACGAGTTCGAGGACACGTGGCGGCGCATGGACACCGCCGACGGGAGGGTCAACCTCGCGGTCGACGAGATGCTGGCCGCCTTCACCGCGCTCTTCGACGCCGACCCGCCCGCCTCCGACCCCGCCTTCCCCTTCGTGCTGTCGGCTGGCGAGCGCCGGTCGTCCACCGCCAACACCATCTACCGGGACCCGGGCTGGCGGAAGAAGGACCCGGCCGGCGCCCTGCGGCTGTCCGTGGCCGATGCCACCGCCCTCGGTCTGGCCGACGGCGACGCCGCCCGGGTGACCACCCGCACGGGCTCGGCGGTGGCGTCGGTCGAGGTGACCGACACCCTCCAGGCCGGCCACGCCTCGCTCCCCAACGGCTTCGGTGTCGGCGAGCCGGGCGACAGCGTCGGCGTGGCCCCCAACGAGCTCACGTCCATCGAGGACCGCGACGAGGTGGCGGGCACCCCGTTCCACAAGCACGTCCCCGCCCGCATCGAGCGCGCCGAGCCCCAACCCGCCTGACCCGCCGGCGCCACTACGGTCGCCGCCGTGCGCTCCCCGCTGCATCCAACGCAGGTCACGCTCGACGCCGGCGACGTGGTCGCCGACGTCGACCCCCGCCTGTTCGGCGGGCTGATGGAGCACATGGGCCGGTGCGTCTACGAGGGCGTGTACGACCCCGCCAGCGCGCACGCCGACGAGCACGGTTGTCGCACCGACGTGCTCGACGCCCTTCGCGAGCTCGACCTGACCGCCATCCGCTACCCCGGCGGCAATTTCGTGTCGGGCTACGACTGGCGCGACGGCATCGGGCCGAAGGCGGATCGACCCGAGCGCCGGGAGCGCGCCTGGCGCAGCATCGAGACGAACCAGTTCGGCACCGACGAGTTCCTCCCCCTCTGCGAGCGCATGGGGTGGACGCCGATGCTGGCGGTCAACCTCGGGACCGGCACCGCGGCCGACGCCCAGTCGCTGGTGGCCTACGTCAACGAACCGACCGGCACCGCCGAGGGCGACCGGCGGTCCCGCAACGGGCGGGTCGAGCCCTACGGCGTGGACCTGTGGTGCCTCGGCAACGAGATGGACGGCCCCTGGCAGCTCGGCCACACGAACGCCTCGGAGTACACCCGCCGGGCGCGCGAGACGGCGACGGCCATGCGGGAGATCACCCCCGACATCGAGGTCGTGGCGTGCGGTTCCTCCGATCCCAGGCTGCCCAGCCACCCCGCCTGGTCGATCACCGTGCTCGACGAGTTCGGCGCGGGCCTCGACTACCTCAGCCTCCACCGCTACGCCCGCAATCTCGGCCGTCGGAGCCGCGAGTTCCTGGGCTTCGGCCGCACCGTCGACGACCAGATCGAGGAGACCGTCCGCCTCTGCGACGAGGCCCGCTCCCGCCACGGCCACGAGCATCCGACCCGGATCTCATTCGACGAGTGGAACGTCTGGTACAAGACCGCCCACGAGACCCTGGCCCGGATGCTGGTCCCGTCGCGCTTCGGGAAGCGGGCGCCCCATCTGATCGAGGAGGTCTACAACCTCGAGGACGCCCTGGTCGCGGCGGGCTTCCTCAACAGCTTCCTGCGCCACGCCGACGTCGTGCGCGTCGCCAACATCGCCCAGCTGGTCAACGTCATCGCCCCGCTGCTCACCAAGGGCGACGGCCTGCTCGTGCAGTCCATCTTCCACACCTTCCGCATGTTCTCCAACCGGCGCGATGGCGACGCCCTCCGGGTGGCGCCCACCGGGCCCACCTACGAGACCCGTCGCTTCGGCACCGTCCCCGAGGTCGACCTCAGCGCCGTGCTCGGCCCCGACGCGCTCCACGTGTTCGCGGTGAACCGCAGCCTCGACGCGGTGGCGCCCCTCGAGGTCTCGGTGGTGGGCCGCACCCTCGCCGGCGTCGGCGACTGCGAGATCCTCACGGGCCCACACCCCCGGGCCCGCAACACCTGGGACGACCCCCACGTGGTCGAGGCGGCACCCTTCGCCGGCTTGTCCTGCACCTCGACGAGTGCCGACCTCCAGCTCCCGCCCCTCTCCCTTGTGGCGGCGACCTTCCCCCTGGCCCCCTGATCAGCCGCCGGCCTCAGCGGCGGTCTGCGCCGAAGGGCCAGAGGGGGACGAAGCGGGGGGTGCGGGCGGCGTAGGCGTCGTAGTCCGGGTAGCGGGCCCGCAGGCGATCCTCCTCCCAGCGGGCCTTGGCCATGAACCAGAGGACCAGGGCGCCGGCCGCGACCGCCGCCCAGGCGTTGGCCGAGCGGGCGGCGGCGCCGACGACCAGAGCCATCACCCCGGTGTAGATGGGGTGGCGCACGAACCGGTAGAGGCCACCCACCTTCAACTCACCGTGGGGCACCGGCGTCGGCAGCGCCGTGAGCGAGCGCCCGAGGTTCACGAGGCCGGCGACGAGGATCACGGCACCGATCCACTCCAGGGCCACGGCGACCGAGTCGCCGGCGGACGAGAGCGTCCAGTCGTCGTCGGCGGGCAGGAGCAGCACGGCGAAGAGGAGCAGGCCCTGGACGAGGACGAAGCCCCACGCGATGGCCGTCTCCCTCGGCGTGTCGCCGCCCAGCAGTCCCATCCCACCATTGTCGTCGCTCGTTCCGACTGGACGCGCGCCCCCCTCCGTCCCGCTCCGACAGCTTCCGGCGAGCTCGGGCGAAGCCCCCCGCTCGAGCGGAGCGCCACTCGTCGTCACAGCAGTGGCGTACCGTCCCTCGTGATGCCCGCAGCGCCCCCCGTCCGCCCGTGAGCTGTCCGTGACGTTCGTCCTCCACCGGGCCGAGCGGGCCGACGTGCTGGCCGAGGTGCTCGCGGGGATCCTGGCGGTCCCGCCGGCCGACCCCTTCACCCAGGAGGTTGTGGCCGTCCACTCTCGCGGCGTCGAGCGCTGGCTGGCCCACCGGCTGTCCGCCCACCTCGGCACCAGGCCCGGGCGGGCCGACGGCGTCTCCGCCCACCTCGACTTCCCGTTCCCCGGCCGTCTGGTGCAGCGAACGCTGGCCGAGGTCACCGGCCTCGACCCCGACGCCGACCCGTGGCGCCCCGAGCGCCTGGCCTGGCCGCTGCTCGACGTGGTCGAGGCCCACCTCGACGAGCCCTGGCTCTACGTGCTCGCCGGCCATCTCGGCGCCGGCGCGTCCCCCACCGACCAGGTCGATGACTTCGGCCGGCGGGACCGCCGCTTCGCCGCCGTCCGCCACCTGGCCGACCTCTACGACCGCTACGCCGTGCATCGGCCCGCGATGGTCCTCGCCTGGAACGACGGCCGGGACGAGGACGGCGACGGCCACCCCCTCGACCACTCGGTGGCGTGGCAGGCCGAGCTGTGGCGCCGGCTGCGGGCGGCGGTCGGCGACCCCAGCCCCGCAGAGCGCTCGGCCGACGGGTGCGCCGCCCTCGTCGCCTCACCCGACCTCGTCGAGCTGCCCGATCGGCTCTTCCTGTTCGGCCTCACCCGCCTCCCCGCCAGCTACTTCGACGTGCTCGAGGCCCTCGCCGCCCACCGCGACGTGCACCTCCTCGCCCTGCACCCCTCGCCGGCGGCCTGGGCCACCGACGAGCAGGAGTCCCTGCGCCATCCCCTCCTGCGGGCGTGGGGGCGCGACAGCCACGAGATGGGAATGGTCCTGCGCCGGCGCCTCGCCACCGCCACCCACGCCGGCACCGACGACCGCCACCACCCGCTCTCCGACGACGCTGCCACCGATGCCACCCTCCTCCACCGCCTCCAGGCCGCCATTCGGGCCGACGAGGCACCACCGACCGACCCGGCCGACCGGACGCCGCTCGATCCTGCCGACCGGTCCCTGCAGGTGCACGCCTGCCACGGCCGGGCCCGCCAGGCCGAGGTGGTGCGCGACGCGGTCACCCACCTGTTCGCCACCGACCCCACCCTCGAGCCCCGCGACGTCGTGATCATGTGCCCCGACATCGACGAGCTCGCCCCCCTCCTGCGGGCCGCCTTCGACGACGACGCCGACGACCCCCGCACCATCCCCTACCGCCTCGCCGACCGCTCGCTGCGCCAGACCAACCCGGTCCTGGGCGCCATGGCCGAGCTCATCGCCCTGGTCGACGCCCGCCTCACCGCCTCGCAGGTCCTCGCCTTCGCCGCCCTGCCCCCCGTGCGTCAGCGCTTCGGCTTCGACGACGACGACATCGAGCGGGTGGCGGCCTGGATCGAGCGGACGGGCACCCGATGGGGGCTCGACGCCGACCACCGCGCCCCGTACGACCTCGCCGCGGTCGACACCGGCACCTGGGACGCCGGCCTTCAGCGCCTGCTCCTCGGGGTGACCATGTCCGAGGACGAGCTGCGCCTCGTCGGCGGCGTGCTGCCCCTCGACGACGTCGACTCCGGCGACATCGACCTCGCTGGTCGCTTCGCCGAGCTGGTGGGTCGCCTCGGTTCCGCCGTCCGCAGCCTCGGCGACGCTCGACCGCTGGCCGGGTGGATCGAAGCCCTCGGCGCCGCCGCCGACCTGCTGCTCGACACCCGCTGGGAGGACGGCTGGCAGCGCAGCCAGCTCGACCACCTGCTCACCGAGGTGCTGGACGAGGCCGGCGGTGGCGCCGCCGGGTCCACGCCGCTGCGCCTCGCCGAGGTGCGCGACCTCCTGGCGGACCGCCTCCGGGGCCAACCCAGCCGCGCCGCCTTCCGCACCGGCGAGCTGACCATGTGCACTCTCGTCCCCATGCGGTCGGTCCCCCATCGGGTCGTCTGCCTCGTCGGCCTCGACGACGGCGCCTTTCCCCGCGGCGGCGCCCCCGACGGCGACGACCTGCTCGTGGCCGCCCGCCATCCCGGTGACCACGACCGCCGCGCCGAGGACCGCCAGCTGCTGCTCGACGCCGTCCTCGCCGCCGGCGACCACCTCGTCATCACCTACGACGGCCACGACCCGCGCACCAATGAGGCCCTGCCTCCGGCGGTGCCCGTGAACGAGCTGCTCGACGTGGTCGACGACATGGCCACCACCGCCGACGGCCACCCCGCCCGCGGGGCCGTGGTCCGCCACCACCCCCTCCAGCCCGCCGACCGGCGCTGCTTCGAGGCCGGGGCGCTGGGCACCGACGGTCCGTGGAGCTTCGACGCCCGCCTGCTCGCCGGCGCCCGGGCCGCGGCCGGCCCGCTTCACCCGGTCGCCCCCTTCTTCTCCGGCGCGCTCGCCCCGAAGGTCGACGAGGGGGTCATCGCGCTGACCGACCTCGTCGCCGCGGTCGAGCACCCCGCCCGGGCCTTCCTCCGCCAGCGCCTGGGCCTGTCCCTGCGCACCGATGACGACCGCCCCGCCGATGCCCTCGACCTCAGCCTCGACGGGCTCGGCAAGTGGCAGGTCGGCGACCGCATCCTGGCCGCGCTGCTCGAGGGCCGCGACGCCGACGCGGTGTGCGCCGCCGAGCGGGCCCGAGGGGCCCTCCCCCCGGGTGCGCTCGGCGAGCGGGTGCTCGCGGACACGCGCACGAAAGCCGACCGCATCGCCGACGCGGCGCGAGCCATCGCCACCGGCCCATCCGGCTCGCTCGAGGTCGACGTGGCCCTGCCCGACGGCCGCCACGTCGTGGGCACGGTGGCCGACGTGTTCGCCGGCGGCACGATTCGCCCCGCCACCTTCTCCTCGATGAGCGCCAAGCTGCGACTGCGCCTGTGGGTGCACCACCTCGCCGCCTCGGCCACCCCGCCGGGCCGGGCGCTGACCTCGATCCAGGTGGCGCGCTGGGGCGGACGGTTCCGCCAGTTCGGCCTGCCCCCCATCGCCCTCGACGTCGCCGTGGGTCACCTCGCCGACCTGGCCACGCTGCGCGACGAGGCCCTCTGCGCGCCCCTCCCCCTCTACTGCTCGACGTCGTTCGCCTGGATCACCGCCCAGCGGGCCGGCGAGGAGGACCTCAGCGCGGCCGCGGCCAAGGAATGGACCAGCGACTTCGGCCGGGACCGCGAGGACCGCGACGCCGAGCACCTGCTCGTCCACGACGGCGAGCGCACGCTCGACGAGGTGCTGGCCGATCCCGCCTTCGAGGTTCTGGCCCGCCGCCTCTGGACCCCCCTGCTCGACGAGGCCGAACGGTGGTCGTCTTCGTGACCGACCCGACCGACGGCACCGCCCCCGAGGACCACGCCATCGCCGAGTTCGACCCGACCGTGCCGGTGGCCGAGGGCGTCACCGTCCTCGAGGCCAGCGCGGGCACCGGCAAGACCCACGCCGTGTCGTCGCTGGTGGTGGCCGAGGTCGCCGGCGGACGCCCGCTCGACCAGCTGCTGGTGGTCACCTTCACCCGGAAGGCCACCGGAGAGCTGCGCGAGCGGGTGTGGCAGCGGCTGTCCGAGGCGGTCGGCGCCCTCGACCCGGTGCACGGGGACACCCGCGTCGGCGCTGAAGCCGACTCCCTCGTCGCCCACCTCCGTCGCGGCACCGACGACGACCGGGCCCTGCGCCGGCGCCGCCTGCGGGCCGCGCTGTCCGACTTCGACGCCGCCACGATCGCGACCACCCACGGCTTCTGCCAGCAGGTCCTGGCCAGCCTGGGCGTGGCCGGCGACGCCGAGCGCGAGGTCGAGCTGGTCGAGGACGTCAGCGACCTCGTGGACGACGCCGTGCGCGACCTCTACGTCCGCAAGATCCACCAGGGCGGCGAGATCCTCTTCGAGCACGCCGACGCCGAGGCCATCGCCGCAGCGGTCGTGAACAACCCCGACTGCGTCATCGCTCCGGTGGACGACAACCCCGTGGACCGCCAGCGCCGGTCCTTCGCCCTGGCCGTGCGCCGCCGCATCGTCGACCAGAAGCGCAAGGGCCGCCTCCTCACCTACGACGACCTGCTCGACCGCCTCGACGCCAGCCTGGCCGACGACGAGCGTGGCGCCATCGTGGCCGAGCGCCTGCGCAACCGCTTCTCCATGGCGGTGGTCGACGAGTTCCAGGACACCGACACCGTCCAGTGGCGCATCCTGCACAAGGCCTTCGGCGCCGCCCCCAACCGGCTGGTGCTCGTGGGCGACCCCAAGCAGGCCATCTACGCCTTCCGGGGCGGCGACGTCGCCGCCTACCTCGAGGCCACCAAGGAGGCCGACCAGGTGTGCGGCCTCACCACCAGTTGGCGGGCCGACCAGCCCCTGCTCGACGCCCTCGACGCCCTCTTCGACGGCGCCCAGCTGGGCGACGAGGCCATCCGCCACCGGCGGGTCCACGCCCGACCGGGGGCCACCGAGGCCACCATCGCCGGCCCCGCCGCCGACCCACCCTTCAGCCTCCGCATCGCCCAGCGCAGCTCGGGCCGCTTCGAGCTCACCAAGAAGATGGCCGTAGCGATGAAGCCCTCGGTGCGTCGCTTCCTCGCCGAGGACGTCGCCGCCGAGGCGGTGCGCATCCTCAACGGGGGCGCCACCATCCCCGACGGCTCGGGGGGCCCTGCCGACGAAGGCCGCCGGCCGATCGGTCCGGGCGACCTCGCGGTGCTCACTCGCACCCACTTCGAAGCCGCCGGCGTGCGCGACGCCCTCCAGGCCGCCGGCGTACCGGCGGTGGTCCACGGCGCCGGCAGCGTCTGGGCCACCGACGCCGCCCGCCACTGGCTCGAGCTGCTGCTCGCCCTCGAGCAGCCCGCCAGCACCATCCGGGTCCGGGCCGTCACCATCGGACCGTTCATCGGCTGGGACGCCCAGCGCCTCGCCACCGCCACCGATGCCGAGTGGGAGGAGGTCGACGGCCTGCTCCACGACTGGGCCGTCACCGCCCGCACCCACACCATCGCAGCCCTGCTGCGCCACATCGAGGCGGGCACCGGCCTCACCGCCCGCCTGCTGGCCGCCGCCGGCGGCGACCGTCGCCTCAGCGACCTCCGCCACCTCGCCGAGCTGCTCCACGCCCGCCAGGCCTCCCATCCATCCACGTTGGCGGCGCTGGCCGCGTGGGTCACCGAGCAGCGGGCCGACGAGGCCGACGGGACGGGCGAGTCCGGCGCCGACGCCGCCCGCCGACGCCTCGAGACCGACGCCGAGGCCGTGTCGGTCCACACCGTGCACGGCGCCAAGGGTCTGGAGTTCCCCATCGTCCTGCTCCCCAGCCTGTGGGACGCCCGTCGCCAGGACGACGACGAGGTCTGCGTCTTCCACGATCCCGACGGCCAGCGCGCCATCAGCGTCGGCTCGTCCGGCGGGTTGCGCGCCTGGCAGCTCGACCGGGCCAACGACGAGCGCGACCAGGAGGAGCTGCGCCTGCTCTACGTCGCCCTCACCCGAGCCCGCCACCGCGTCGTGGTGTGGTGGGCCACCGCAGCCGACGCCGACCGCTCGCCCCTGGCCCGGGTGCTGCTGGGCACCGACCCCGCCACGGGAGCGGTGCGGCGGCGCCTGCCCGAGCGCCCGTCCGAGGCCGACATCGGCGCCGCCTGCTTCGCCCGCGGCCTGGCCTTCACCGAGGCCACCGGGTCCGCCGTCCGGCCTGGCGAGGCCGGCGAGGCCGACGCCGGCCCCGAGCGCTACGACCCGCCGGTCGCCCCCGCCGCAACTCTCGCGGTGGCGCCGTTCGCCCGCACCTTCGACCGCCACTGGGTGCGCACCTCCTACTCCGGGCTCACCCGGGTCGCCCACGAGGCCGGGCCCCACGTGTCCCTCCAAGTCACCGAGGACGCCGAGGTCGACGAGCGGGCCAAGGTGGACGAGCCGCCCGTCGAGGCCCTCGCCCCCGGCGGCCACACCGCCGACGAGGACGCTGCCCGGGCCGCGCCGCCTCTGCCCCTCGCCGACGTCCCCGGCGGCGCCCGGGTCGGCACGCTCGCCCACGAGATCTTCGAGGTGGTCGACTTCACCGCCCCCGACCTGCGTACCACGCTCGCCGATGCTGCGGTCGACGCCGGCGCCGAGCGCATCGTCCCCGGCCATGTCGACGCTCTGCTCGACGGCCTGGCCGCCGGCATCGAGACCCCCCTCGGACCGGCCTGGGACGACGTGCGCCTGCGCGACCTCGGCCCCGGTGACCGCCTCGACGAGCTCGCCTTCGACCTGCCCCTGGCCGGCGGCGACCGTCCCACCCGAGCGCTGCTGACCATGGATGCCATCGCCGACGTGTTCGGGGCGCTGCCCGCCGAGGACCCGCTCACCGGCTACGAGCAACGCCTCCGCGATCCGCTCCTCGCCACGGAGGTCCGCGGCTTCCTCAGCGGCAGCATCGACCTCGTGGCCCGGATCGGCGAGCGCCACGTCGTCGTCGACTACAAGACCAACCACCTGGCGCCCCACGGCGAGACGCCCACCAGCTGGCACTACCGGCCCGACGCCCTGGCCACGGCCATGGCCGACGCCCACTACCCCCTCCAGGCCGCGCTCTACGCCGTGGCCCTGCACCGCTTCCTGCGATGGCGCCTGGCCGACTACGACCCCGCCCGCCACCTCGGCGGCGTCGCCTACCTGTTCCTCCGGGGGATGATCGGCCCCGACACCCCCCTCGTCGGCGGCGCCCCTTGCGGCGTGTTCACCTGGCAGCCGCCGGCGTCGTTCGTCACCGACCTCTCCGACCTCCTCGATCGAGGCGCCCCGTGATCCCCACCCCCCTCGTTCCGGTACCTCCCCTGCAACACCAGCGTCGCCAACCAGCCACCAGAACGAACGCCGCCGCCGAACCCCCCACGCCCCTCCACCCACCCCACCCCGTTCTGGTACCTCCCCTGCAACACCAGCGTCGCCAACCAGCCACCAGAACGACCGAAGAGGGTGGGGCGTGAGCGCGCTCGACGCCACCACCGCAACGCCCGGGGCGATCGTGGCCGGCGACCCGTTCGACGGGCGGCGCCCCACCGTGGGCGCCGGCCTGCTCCGGGCGCTCGGGGACGCCACCGTGCTGGCGGCGGCCGACGTCCGCACCGCCCTCACGCTGGTCCGCCTCGCGGATACTGACGGCACCGCCACCGATCCCGACGGCCATGTCGCCCTGGCCGCCGCGCTCGCGGTGCGGGCCGTACGCCTGGGCCACGTCCACGCCGACCTGGCCACCGCCGCCACCACGGTCGCTCCCGACGACGAAGAGGTCGACGTCGCCCTCGTCGCCGCCCTGCCTTGGCCCGAGCCCGAGGCGTGGGTGGCGGCCGTCGCTGCCCACCCGCTCACCGCAGTCGGCGCCGACGGACCCGCCGACCGACCGCTCCGCCTGATCGGCACCTGCCTCTACCTCGACCGCTACTGGCGTCACGAGCGGGCCATCACCGCCGACCTCCTCGCCCGCGTCGGCGGCCCCCCGCCGGCGGTGGACGCGGCCGCCCTCGCCGACGGCCTCGACCGCCTCTTCCCCCCTGACCCGCCTTCGACCTCCACGCCCGCCAGTTCGAGCGAAACGGGCGAACCGGCGAATCCCGATGACGACCAGCGCCGCGCCGCCACCACGGCGGTCGAACGCCGCTTCTCGGTCGTGGCCGGCGGCCCCGGCACCGGGAAGACCACGACCGTGGCCCGCATCCTCGCCCTGCTCCACGAGCAGGCCGCCGCCTCCGGCGCGCCGCCGCCCCGGGTGGCCCTCGCGGCGCCGACGGGCAAGGCCGCCGCCCGCCTCACCGAGGCCGTGCACGCCGAGGCCGCCGGCCTCGACACCGACGACACCGTCAAGGCCGCCCTGCGCGCCACCACGGCCTCGACCCTGCACCGCCTGCTCGGGTGGCGGCCGGGAAGCCGCAGCCGCTTCCGCCACGACGCCGCCAACCAGCTCCCCCACAACGTGGTCATCGTGGACGAGAGCTCGATGGTGGGCCTGTCGATGATGGCCAAGCTGCTCGACGCCGTGCGCCCCACCGCCCGCCTCGTGCTCGTGGGCGACCCCCGCCAGCTCGCCTCCGTGGAAGCCGGCGCCGTCCTCGGCGACATCGTGGCCTCGCCGCTGCCGGGCAGCATCGTGCTGCGCCGGGTCCACCGCTTCGGGGGCAGCATCGCCACCGTCGCCCGGGCCATCGAGTCCGGCGACGGCGACGCCGTGGTCGACGCCCTGCGCCACCCCGGCGCCGAGGACGTCACCTGGTTGGAGATCGACGACGACGCCGACCCGACCACCGCGCCGGCCCTCACCGCGGTGCGCGCCGCCGTGGTCGACACCGCCCGGGCGGTGGTGGCCGCCGCCGAGGCGGGCGACGCCGCCGGCGCCCTCGAGGCGCTCCGGGCCGTGCAGGTGCTGTGCGCGCACCGCCGCGGCCCGGCCGGCGCCGCCCGCTGGCGCTCGGAGATCGAGCGGTGGCTCCGCTCGACCATCCCGGGCTACGGCGCCGGCCCCTGGTACCCCGGCCGCCCGCTGATGGTCACCGAGAACGACTACGCCCTCGGCGTGTTCAACGGGGACAGCGGCGTGGTCATCGACGCCGGCGACGGCCTGCTGCGGGCGGTGTTCGAGCGTCGGGGCGAGCCCCTGGTGGTGCGGCCCACCCGGCTGGCCTCGGTCGAGTCGCTCTACGCGATCACCATCCACAAGTCCCAGGGATCGCAGTTCGGCCACGTCGTCGTGCGCCTGCCCGACCCGGGCTCGCCGGTGCTCACCCGCGAGCTGCTCTACACCGCGGTCACCCGGGCCCAGCAGCGCCTCACCGTCCTCGGCACCGAGGCGGCGGTGCGTGCCGCCGTGGCCCGCCCCGTGGCCCGCGCCTCCGGCCTCACCGCCGCCCTCACCCCTCCGTAGCCCGACCCCCCGAGTCCCCGTTCTGCCAGCACCGCTCTGTCGTGCAGAACAGGCTCGTGCTGGCAGAACGGTGAGCCTGGGGGTCAGGCGGGGAGGAAGCGGGACTCGAGCTCGGGTCAGGCTGGCGGGTGGGCCACGAGCTCGGCGCGGCGCTGCTCCAGCCAGCGCCGCTCGGCGTCGTCGGGGCCGAGGTCGAGGTCGAGGGCCCGGTCGTAAGCGGCGACCGCCTCGCCCGACCGGCCGAGGCGGCGCAGCAGCTCGGCCCGGGCGGTGTGGAGGTATCGGTAGCCGTCGAGGTCCCCCGCCAGGCCCTCGAGCAGGGCGAGCCCGGCCGCGGGGCCCTCGACCTCCGCCAGGGCAACCGCACGGTTGAGCGCAACGACCGGTGAGCCGGTGAGGCGCTCGAGTTCGCCGTACAGCGCCACGATCTGGGGCCAGTCGGTCGGGTCGTCGGCGTGCAGCGAGGCGATGGCCGCCTGCACCACGTACGGGCCCCGCCCGCCGAGGGCCATCGCCCGGTCCAGCGCCGCCCGTCCCCGTTCGATCTCGCTCACGTCCCACAACGATCGGTCCTGATCGTCGAGGCGCACGAGGTCGCCGTCGCGCTGCCGGGCGTCGCGACGTGAGTCGTGCAGCAGCATCATCGCCAGCAGACCGAGGGGCTCGGGCTGGTCGGGCAGCAGTTCGACGAGCGCCCGCCCCAACCAGAGGGCCTCGGCGGCGAGCTCGGACCGACCGCCGTAGCCGGCGTTGAAGATCAGGTACACGACGGCCAGGACCGCAGCCAGGCGCTCGTCGAGCTGGTCGTCCGGTGGCACGCGGAAAGGGATCCCCGCCAGCTTGATCTTGCGCTTGGCCCGCACCAGCCGCTGGGCCATTGTCGTGTCCGGCACCAGGAACGCCGCCGCGATCTCCTCGGTGGTCAGCCCGCCGAGGGTCCGCAACGTGAGCGCCACCTGGGCCTCGGTCGAGAGGGCCGGGTGACAGCAGGTGAAGACCAGCTCGAGGCGCTCGTCGCGCTCGGTCGGGATGTCCATCGTCTCCTCCACCGCCCGTTGCGCAGCCAGCAGCGGCGTCTTCGCGGCCAGCGTCTGCTCGCGGCGAACCCGGTCGATGGCGCGGTTGCGCGCGGTCGCCACCAGCCAAGCGCGCGGGTTGTCGGGGCGGCCGTCCCGGGGCCAGCGCTCGGCGGCGATGGCGAACGCCTCCTGGGCGGCCTCCTCGGCGAGGTCGAAGTCGCCGAGGAAGCCGATCAGGGCGGCGAGCACACGCCCCCACTCGTCGCGGAAGGTCTGCTCGAGGACGGCTACCACTCCATGATCGGGCGCACCTCGATGGCGCCGCCGAGGCGGGCCGCCGGGATGCGGGCGGCCAGGGCGATGGCGGCGTCGAGGTCGTCGGCCTCGTAGATCAGGTAGCCGTTGAGCGCCTCCTTCACCTCGACAAAGGGGCCGTCGGTCACGAGCGTGCGCCCGTCCTCGACCCGGACCGTCGTCGCGGTCTCGGGGGGCTGCAGGCCGTTGCCGGGCGTGACGCCGGGGGTGGCGTTGACGGCGCCGTAGTCGGCGTAGATCTGCTGCTGCTCGTCCTCGGAGAGGGTGGCCCAGGCCTCCGGGTCGAGCGGCGTCGGCGTGGTGCCCTGGTGGATCAACAACATGTACTTCATCACTGCCTCCTGTTGTTTGGTCCCCTCCGAGACGAACGAGCACCGCCCGGATCGACAGCCTCGCACCGGAAATCTCATCGATCTCGGGATGCGGTGCGATGGCCCCGGACGGCGCTTCGTGTCATCCCGTGGCCCCTCCTGGCATGTCCCGCCGGAGGCTGGCCCGGCGATAGCTTGAGCGACCTTGCCCCGCACCGCCGCCCGCCCTCTCCCCGCCGTGCGGCGCCCCCTGCCCGCATGATCCAGCGCATCCGCCTGCGCCCCTGGCAGAAGGTGGCGCTCGAGAAGTTCGTGGCCAGCGAGGCGCCCGACTTCCTCACCGTCGCCACCCCCGGTGCGGGAAAGACCACCTTCGCCCTGACGGCCGCCCGCCACGTGCTGGCCGAGCACCCCGAGCGCAAGATCGTGGTCGTGGCGCCGACCGCCCACTTGAAGGTGCAGTGGGAGCGGGCCGCCTCGCCCTTCGGCATCCACCTCGACCCGGCGTGGTCCGCCGCCGACGGCCGCCTGCCCGCCGACATGCACGGCATCGTGACCACCTACCAGCAGGTGGCGACCAGCGCCGCCGTGCTGCGGGCCCTGGCCGACCGGGCCTTCGTGATCTTCGACGAGATCCACCACGCCGGCGACGAGCGGGCCTGGGGGGAGTCGATCCGGGCCGCCTTCGAGCAGGCTCCGCGCCGCCTCTGCATCTCGGGCACACCCTTCCGCAGCGACACCCGCGCCATCCCCTTCGTCACCTACGTCGCCGACGAGGCCACGCCCGATTTCGAGTACGGCTACAGCGAGGCCCTGGCCGACCGCCGGGTCGTCCGCCCCGTGTACTTCCCCCGCACGGGTGGCCACATGGAGTGGACCGCCCCGGACGGCGCCATCCACGAGGCCACCTTCGACGACGCCCTCGACCAGACCCTCTCCAGCCAGCGCCTCCGCACCGCCCTGTCGCTCGAGGGCGAGTGGCTGCCCACCGTGCTGCGCCAGGCGGTGGCCCAGCTCGACGCCGTGCGGGCCCGCCAGCCCGACGCCGCCGGCCTCGTGATCGCCATCGACCAGGACCATGCCCGAGGCATCGCCGGCCTGTTGCGCGACCGGTTCAACCGGCCGGTCACCGTCGTCACCTCGGACGACCCGGATGCGTCCGCCCGGATCGCCCGGTTCGCCGCCGGCAACGAGCCGTGGCTGGTGGCGGTGCGCATGGTCTCCGAGGGCGTCGACATCCCGCGCCTGCGGGTCGGTGTCTACGCCACCACCACGACCACCGAGCTGTTCTTCCGCCAGGCCGTCGGTCGCTTCGTGCGATGGACCCCAGGGGTACCCGACCAGAAGGCGTACCTCTTCATCCCGGACGACCCCCGCCTGCGGTCCCGGGCCTTCCAGATCGCCGACCAGCGGCGCCACAGCCTGGCCAAGCGGGCGCTCGACCGACCCGAGCGCGACCCCGCCGCATTCGACACGGGCCTCGAGGAGCAGATGTCGCTCTTCGCCGCCCTGTCCGCGGTCGCCACCGACCACCAGACCCACGCCCCGTTCGAGAGCGGCGACGACGTGGACGACGACCTCGACCTCTCGTTCGACGACGACGACAGCCTGCTCGTCGACCTCGGTCCCCCTCCGCCGCTGGCCGGCGACCGTCGCTTCCTCCACGACGCCCGGGCGGCGCTCGGCGACGATGCGGCCGTCAGCGCCCGGACCCGCGCCCAGCAGAAGAAGCGCCTCCGCGAGCGCAACGCCGAACTCGTCGCCGTCCTGGTGCGACGCACCGGCCAGACCCACCCGCAGATCAACAGCGAGCTCAACCGCCTAGCGGGCATCGACCGCATCTCCGAGGCCACCGTGCGCCAACTCGAGAAGCGCCTCGAGGTCGCCGAGCGCCTCGCCCGCGCCTGAGCGGCGGCGTCGCGAGCCTCTGACCGGCGGCCCGGTCGGGACCGGGATCGGTCGGGCCGCCGTCAGGTGGTCGGTTCGCCCGGGTCTGCCGCCTCGTCGCCCGGCTCGGCGGGCTCGGTGAGCGACGGGGACCCGCTGAACCCGCCGCCCGCTCCCGCCCCCGCTCCGCGTGTCGGCCGACCCGCAGGCACGCCCGCGTCGCGGTCGTAGCCCAGGGGACGGGGTTCGAGCCGGCCCTTGCTACGGGCGTCGAGGAACGAGAACAGGGCCAGCAGCAGGTAGACGACCCCGAGGACGACGGGCACCCACGCCCACCCCTCGCCGCCGATGGACCAGCTGGCAGAGCCGTCGTACTTGTCGGCCAGTGGGTACAGGGCCAGGCAGACCACGGCGAAGATCGCGAACACCAGCGCTCGGCGGTCCATCAGTTGAAGGCCTCCACGAGCACCATGGCGATCGCCGCGATGGCGAAGGCGCCGGGGATGGTGAGCACCCACGCCCACACCACCTGACTGGCGACCCCCCAGCGGACGGCCGAGATCCGGCGCGACGAGCCGACGCCGACGATGGCGCCGGAGATGGTGTGGGTGGTCGAGACGGGGATGCCGGCGGCCGACGTGGCGAAGAGGGTGGCGGCCGCCGCGCTCTCGGCGGCCATGCCGCCCACGGGTTGGAGCTTGGTGATCTTGGAACCCATGGTCTTCACGATCTTCCACCCCCCGAACATGGTGCCGAGCGCGATGGCGGTGTGCGCCGAGAGGACGACCCACGTGGGCACGTCGGCGTCCTCGGGCAGGTGGTTCGAGGCGATGAGGACGGCGAGGATGATGCCCATCGTCTTCTGAGCGTCGTTGCCTCCGTGCCCCAGGCTGAACGCGGCCGCCGAGACCAGCTGACCACGCCGGAATCCCTTGTTGAGTCGCGCCACGTTCCGGTACCGGTGCGAGCACCACATGATGATGATGGTCAGGATCATCCCCAGCGCGAGGCCGATGAGGGGGGAGAAGATGATGAACAGTGCGATCTTCCACAACCCGGACGACTCGAGTGAGCCCCATCCTGAGGCCAGCACCGCGGCACCGGCCATGCCACCCACCAGAGCGTGCGACGAGCTGCTCGGCAGGCCGAGGGCCCAGGTGATCAGGTTCCAGCCGATGGCCCCCAGCAGCCCTGCGAACACGACCCCGATGGTCAGGACCGAAGGGTCGACCACGTCCTTCGCGATGGTGGCCGCGACCTTGGTCCCGAACACGAGGAACGCCGCGAAGTTGAAGAACGCCGCCCAGGCGACCGCCACCTGAGGACTGAGCACCCGGGTCGACACGACGGTCGCGATGGAGTTGGCGGCGTCATGAAAGCCGTTGACGAAGTCGAAGCCGAGCGCAACGGCGACGACCACGATGACGGCGATGTCCTGGAGCTCCATGGTGGCGGGCGAGCCTCAGGAGTGCTTCAAGACGATGCCCTCGACGACGTCGGAGACGTCCTCGATGGCGTTCATGGCGGCTTCCATGGCCTGGATCATGTCCTTCCAACGGATCACGTCGAGCGCCTCGAACTCACCGCTGAAGAGGCGAGCCAGCGCCTGGTTGAACATGCGGTCGCCCTCGCTCTCGAGCCGGTCGATCGCGGCGAGGTGCGGGTCGAGGTCCTTCATGGATTCGAGCCGCGCCATGAGCTCAGCGGCCTCGTCCGCGAGCAGCACCAGGATCCGTCCCTGCTCGTGGAGCTCGGCCGGAACCTGGGTGGTCTTGGTGAGCTCGAAGCGCTCGGCGACGGCCAGCATGTCGTCGACGCAGTCGTCCAGCTCCTCGGCGAGGCGATGGATGTCCTCGCGGTCGAACGGCGTCACGAAGGAGGTCTGGAGTCGGTCGAGGATGGCGGCGGTGACGACGTCGCCCGCACGTTCGCACTCCTGCACCTCGGCGAGCTTCGCTTCATCACCCGGCGAGTCGAAGAGCTCGACCAGGCGCCGGGCGCAGAGCGCGGCGTTGGCGGCGCTCTCCTGGAAGAGGTCGAAGAACTTCTCGTCGGTAGGGAGAAGTCGGAACTTCATCTGGGCGCCCTTCAGAGTTCACCGGGTGTTCAGCTTGCGGACGTGAAGTCTGGCCGCGACCGGCGCTCGATGCGAAATGCCCGGCGTTCGGTTCCATCACCGTCACCGGCGGTCCGCCGGTCACCGCCGGCGATCCGTCATCACCATCGCCTTCGGGCACCGCTCGGGGTCGGGCTGGAGGGGCGGGCCGTCGACCGCGCAGTGGAACTCCCGAGCGCTGGCCTCGGCCGCGGGGCGGCGGAGCCCCACGGCGCTCACGGCGGCGGCCAGGACGGCGAGCCCCGCGGTGAGGTACATCGCGGTGCGGAACGCGTCGGTGACCTCGGCCGCACCCGACGCCGTGGTCAGCCCGGCGACGGCAGGGATGAGCGCCACGGCGAGCAGCCCGCCCGTGCGGGCGACGGCGTTGTTCACCCCACTGGCGGTGCTGACGTGGGCCTCGTCCACGCTGCCCATGACCGACGCCGTCAGCGGCGCCACGAAGGCGACGAGGGCCAGCCCGAAGAGGATCGCGCCCGGCGCCACGTCGGTGAGCCAGTCGGCGTTCGCATCGAGGCGCGAGAGGGCGAGCAGCGCCGCAGCGAGCAGCAAGGGACCGATGACCATCTGGGGCCGAGGACCGATCTGCGACGCCAGTCGACCCGAACGGGCCGATCCCACGAGCATCAGGAAGGTCGCGGGGAGCAGCGCCGTCCCCGAGGCGAGGGCGCTCCACCCCGCCGAGACCTGCAACTGGAAGACCACGAGGAAAAACTCGACCCCGAGCGCGGCGTACAACAGGAAGGTCACGCCGTTCAGCACGGTGAAGTCGCGCGACGCGAACAGAAGGCCCGGGACGAGCGGGGCGGGCGCCCGCCGCTGGCGCACCACGAAGGCCACCCCCGCGATCGCGCTGAGGAGCACCGCGCCGAGGATGGCCGGGGCCGTCCAGCCGATGTCGGCGGCGGTGGTCAGCGCCCAGGTGAGCGGAGCGAGCGTGGCGACCGCCAGGCCCGCCCCGAGCAGGTCGAAGCGGCCGTCCACGCCTGCTTCCCGGCTCTCGGGGATGACCCGCGAGGCGACCACGGCCACCCCCAGCAACGGCAGGTTGAGCAGGAAGGCCCAGCGCCACCCGGGCCCGTCGACCAACCAACCGCCCAGGAACGGACCGACGGCGCCGGCGAGCCCGCCGAGGCCCGACCATGCGCCGACCGCCGCCGCCCGGTCGCCGCGCACGAAGCTGGCCTGGAGCAGCGCGAGCGACGACGGCGCCACCAGTGCCGCGCCCGCCCCCTGGAGGGCACGCGCCAGGATCAGCGCCGGCAGGGTCGGCGCCAGGCCGCACGCCAGTGAGGCGAGCCCGAACCACACCGAGCCGATGACGAAGACACGACGCCGTCCGTAGCGGTCGCCGAGCGCGCCGCCGAGGAGGATGAACGACGCCAGGGTCAGCAGATACCCCGTGATGACCCACTGGAGTCCCGCCACGTCGGTGTCGAGGTCACGGGCGATCTCGGGCAACGCGACGTTCGCCACCGTTGCGTCGAGCATGGCCGTGGCGCTGGCGGCCACGGACGCGAGCAGGGCGACGCGCCCGCGCGCGCTGCGCAGGACCAGGCCGCCCGGTGCGTCGACGGTCGTCATCGTGGCCTCCTGCGAGGCACGGTACGCGGTGGGGGCCGCTGCTCCTCCTACCGGGCGGTACGGTGCGCCCATGCCACTCGAAGGTGAGTACGAGCCGAGCAGTTGGGACTGGGTCCGCGAGCAGGTCGAGGAGTTCGAGGCGTCCGGGGGCCAGCGAGCCAACACGTTCGCGGACACCGGCCTGCCCATCATCGTCATGACCAACCGGGGCAACAAGAGCGGCAAGCTCCGCAAGACCCCGCTCATGCGCGTCGAGCACGAGGGCGAGTACGCCCTCATCGCCTCGGTGGGCGGCGCTCCCGAGAACCCCGTCTGGTACCACAACCTCAAGGCCGACCCGCAGATCACCGTCCAGGACGGCGCCGAGGTGATCGACGCGGTGGCCGAGGAGGTCGAGGGCGACGAGCGGGACGCCTGGTGGGAGCGGGCGGTGGCGGCCTACTCGGACTACCAGGTGTACCAGGACGCCACCGAGCGCCGGATCCCGGTCTTCGTCACCCGACGGAGCTGAGCCCGAGCGCTCCTCGGGCGCCCGATCAGTCGGCCAGCGCCGTGACCGCGCCGGTCCAGAAGTCCTGGATCACCGCCGGCGGCGGGGACGGCCCCGCGAACATGTCCGTGGTCAGGATCACCCCGATCAGCCCCGACGCCGGGTCGTTGGACCAGGACGACCCGAGGCCGCCGCTCCAGCCGTAACTGCCGACCGGGTCGGCCAGCCCCTTGCGCCGCAACGTCACTCCGACGCCGAAGCCCCAGCCCACGGAGCCATCCGTCGAGGGACCGTCCGCGTGACCCGGACCGGCTCCCAGTTGATCGGTGGTCATGGCGGCCACCGAGACCGCGGACAACAGGCGCGAGCCGTCGGGCAGGCGACCGCCGGCGAGCAGCATCCGGGCGAAGCGATGGACGTCGTCCACGGTGGACACCAGGCCGGCGGCGCCCGAGGGGAATGCAGGCGCCTCGGACCACTGTCCATCGGGCGGGTCGAAGACCCACAGCTCACCGCTCTCGGGGTGGCGGCCGTAGCAGGTGCCCATTCGCCGAGTCTCGGTGGCCGCGAAGCCGGTGTCGACCATGCCCAGTGGCTCGAAGAGCCGCTCGCGCAACACCAGCTCGAGCGGTGCACCCACTGCCCGGGCGATGAGCACGCCCAGCACGTCGGCGCCGGTGTCGTACAGCCAGCGCTCGCCGGGCTGGTGGAGCAGCGGCAGGGTGCCCAGACGACGGAGCCAATCGTCGGGCGACGGCGGGAGCTGCGGCGCCGGCGGAGCGGCGCCGAGGTCGAGGTCGGCCATCGCCTCGAGCAGCGGTTGCGGCCACGGGGCCGCGAAGTCGATGCCCAGCCCGAGCCGGAACGTGAGCACGTCGTGCACCGTGATGGGGCGCTCGGCAGGGACGGTTGGACCGTCGAGAGGGCCGAGGGGATCGACCAGCACCTGGCGGTCGGCCAGCTCGGGAAGCAGGTCGTCGACGGGGTCATCGAGGCGGAGGCGGCACTCCTCGACGAGGATCATCGCCGCCGCGGCGACGATGGGCTTCGTCATGGACGAGAGACGGAACAGCGAGTCGCGTTCGACGGGCGCCTGCTCGCCGCGGGTCAGCATTCCGGACACACCCACGGCGACGTCGTCACCTCGTGCGACCAGCCACGCCGCCCCGCCGACGCGATCGTCGAGCACATGGCCGTCGATCAGGACGCGCAGCCGCTCGATGCCCTCGGCATCGAGCCCGGCTTCGGGAGGGCGGGTGGTGGCCATGGCGGCACTCCGGTTCGGCGACGGTTCTGCCTGCTCTGACGGCCGCCACCGGTCGCGATCATCGACGCGACCTTTCTACCCTGGCCTCAGTCGGCCACGTCCACCTTGGCCACGACCTTGTCGACGGTGACCCGGACGACCATCTCGGGCGGGACGGCGTTGCGCCGGCCGTACGCCTCGGCCTGGTCGGCGCCCATGTAGCGACCACCGATGCGGGTACCCCAACGGAGCAGCTCGTCGGGGTCGGTGCTGGTCGTGGCGGTTCCTCGCAGGGTGATGAACGAGAACGGTGGCCGCTCGTCGTCGAAGCAGAGGGCCACACGTGGGTCGCGCAGGATGGCCTTGCCCTTGAGGGTGTCGGCGGCCGTCATGAACACGACATCGTCCCCGTCGACGTCCACCCAGACCGGGGCCACGTGGGGGCTGCCGTCGGCCCGGACCACGGCCAGCTTTCCGGTCGGGGGAGGGTCGGACTCGAGGATGAACCGCTTCCACCAGCCGTCAGGCGCGTCGCTGTAACCCATGTCGGCCCCAACCCCCGCCGCCCGGACGGCATTCCTGGCGGCGGGGGTGGGCCGGGGGTGTCGCGCTCCGTGGCCGGCGGTGGTCAGCCCGCCGGCGGGGTGCGGAGCTTGAACACTGCGCCGCTGGGGTCGGCCACCGTGGCGAGCACGCCGTAGGGGGTGTCGACGGCCGGGTCGACGATCGACCCGCCCAGCTCGACCACCCGGTCCGCGGCGGCGCTGGCGTCCTCGACGTGGAAGTAGATCGACCACACGGCGTCGACGCCGTCGGGCAGCCAGGCGCCGGCGTCCATCACACCCGCGACCTGCTGGTCGCTGCCCGCCTCGGCCAGCACGACGGCGTAGCGGAACTCGTCGGTGTCGGCCACCAGCTCGGTCTCCCACCCGAAGACCGCCTTGTAGAACGCCAGCGCGCCCTGGAAGTCCCGGGTGTGCAGCTCGCACCAGCTCGGCGCGCCGGGCTCGTCGAGCACGGTGAAGCCGGGAAAGGTGCCCTCCTGCCAGGCACCGATGCCGGCGCCCTGCGGGTCGGCCATCTGCACCTGCACCCCGAGGTCGGCCACCGCCTCGGGCTGCATGAAGAGGCTGGCGCCCGCCGCCTCGGCGGTCTTCGCGGCGCCGGCGATGTCGGCCGTGGCCAGGTAGTTGGTCCAGACGTTGCCGGCGGGCATGTCACCCATCGGGCCCATGCCGCCGGCGACGGGCACGCCGTCGCGGAGCCACATGAAGTACCCGCCGAACTCCTCGCTCGGCTCGGCGGCCTCCCACCCGAAGAGCTCGGAGTAGAAGCGGCGGCTGCCCTCCACGTCGGCGGTCCAGAGGTCGGCCCAGCAGGGCGCCCCCACGGGGGCGTGTTCACGGGTGGTCACGGCGGTGCTCCTTCTCGTCGGATCTGCGTGCGCTGCTGTGGGACGGCGGGCGGCGCAGGATCTCATCGCGCCGATGCTCGGCGTCGCGCTCACGGCACGGAGCCGGCGGGCACGACCCACTCGGCCCGGAGGTCCGAGACCTCGGCGAGCAGGTCGAAGTCGCGGTCGTAGTGCAGGACCGTGACGTCGTGGCGCTCGGCCGTCGCCGCGAGAAGCAGGTCCGGGAAGCGCACCGATCGGAGCCTCCCCGGGGCGCTGAGAGCGTGCTGCAGCTCGAGCGCCCGCGACCACGCCTCGTCCGGCATCGGAAGCCACTCGTAGCCGCGATCACGATCGGCGACGACCGTCCGGTACTCATCGTGCGACCGCGCCGACCATCGCATCTCGAGCTCGACCATGCCGCAGGTGCCGACGAGTCCGGCCTCCACCAATGGGCGCAGGCGCGCGGCGACCGTCGGCAGATGCAACCGGGCCAGGGCGCTCTTGTCGGCGAGGTGAGTCGCTACTGCCACGCCGCGTCGTAGAGAGCGTCGTCGCCCAAGTCGGGCAACCCTCCGGAGCAGAGACGCTCGAGATCGCGTCGGCGGGCGGCCAGGGCGGCGACCTCGGCGAGCGCGCGGTTCACCGTCTCGACCTTGGTCGTCGTACCCAGCGCCTCACGGGCTGCGGCCAGAAGGTCGTCGTCGATGTCCACCACGGTGCGCACGGCGTCCTCCCGCCTTGATATCACGTCAGCACGTTCCATGATATCAATCGAGTCCACGCCGACGGAGTGCTTCACGGACGAGCTCGGCACCGTGGCGCTGGGCCATATCGGGCTGGCCGAGCCGGTGCCACGCCTCCTCGACGGTGAAGAGACCCCGCCCGAGGACATCGCCGATGATGGCGTCGAGGTGGTCGGGCTCGGTGTCGCAGGCGATGTCGATCACGGTGCGGATCGGGGTGGTCACCCGGATGCCCCGGTGCACCGTGATGTCGGACGGCGGGATGTCGTCGTAGTGGACGTAGTAAGGCTCGCCGCCGAGCCAGCGCTCCTCGACCAGGTCGCCGTCGCAGCCGACCGAGAACGCCTCGGTCGGGAAGTCGGGGTCGCCGGGCAGGCAGAGGTCGTCGATACCAGGCACGTCGTGCCTCCTTCTCGTCAGGGTCGGACGAGCGGGCCTCCCGGGTCGGGGGCCTCGCGGAAGCACCGGGCTTCGAGCCGCCGCAACTCACTGGTCTGCGATCGCCGACGGTGCGGGCACCGTACCCCCGGATCGTCGGGGTGACCAGGGGCGGTCGACGGGAGTTCGCACGGAGACCGCACGTGCTCCCATCACGACAGGGTCGGGAACTCGATCGTAGCCTCGACGCCGGCCATCTCGGGGGTCTCGCCGGGGACGACTGGCTCGACGAGCCACACCTCGTAGGCGGCGATGGCGGCGTCGATGGCATCACGGTTCGAGTCGTCACAGCCCCGTTGGCGGTAGACGCGTTCCACGAACTGGATGCTCGGCAGCTCGATCGGTCCGCAGCGACGGACGAGCTCACTCGCCTCCTCACCCGCGAGGAGGCGGTCACCGATGCGGGCCGGCGGGTCGCGCGGGATGCTCACCGCGCAGGCGGCGCCGGGAGTCCGCGCACCGACATCGGACAGCATCGGGGCCGCCTTCGGCCAGACTTTCTCCCATCGACCTGTGTCGGGATCGCGTCGCAGGAGCATCGACAGGACGATTGCCTCGTCAGCCATGCCCGCTGGTACCGCGGCGTTGTGACCGCGGCGTTCAACATCGGGTGGGTTGTCGCTCGGGGGCTGGGCCGAAGGTGCAGCGGCCGGGGTGGTGGGTGACGGTGGGGTGGCGGGTGAAGGTGCGGCCGTCGGGGGTGGTGACCGACACGATGCCGGTGTGGGGGTCGCGGGTGAGGTTCCAGCCGTTGTGGATGAGGGTGTGGTGGCGTCGGCAGAGCAGGACGCCGTTGATGAGGTCGGTGAGGCCGCCGTCTTCCCAGGGGTGGATGTGGTGGGCGTCGCAGAATTTGGCGGGGCGGGAACACCCGGGGAACACGCAGCCGCGGTAGCGGTAGACCAGGGCGCGGCGCTGGGTGCGGGAGAAGAGGCGTTGGCGGTGGCCGAGGTCCAACACGACGCCGGTGTGGGGGTCGCGGATGACCCGGCGGGTCCATCCGGTGCAGAACAGCACGGCGGCGAACGCCAGGGTGGCGCGTTCGCCGGAGGCCATCTCGCACCAGCGCTGCTCGGCCTCGGACTCGTGGTCGCACCCGCCGTGCTCGTGGTGGTTCGTGGGCGTGGGGGTGGGGGTGGGGGTGGGGCGGTAGGGGGCGAGGAGCTGCTCGAGGGGGTCGCGGGTTTCGAGGTCGAGTTGTTGGTCGGGGTGGGCGAGGAGCTCGGCGGCGGTGTGGGCGTCGACGATGACATCGGCGCCGCCGGCGGGCTCGGCGTCGCCGTCGAGGCGCCCGGCGAGGTAGAGCCGCACGATGTCGAACAGCGAGTCGTAGTCGCGTTGTGCTTTGGTGCGGGGCCCTTCGGGGCTGTCGGCGGGGTCGGGGCTGTCGTGGAGGTCCAGGGCGGTCTGGAGGAGCTCGGCGTCTTCGTTGGTTCCCCAGATCTCGGTGGAGGCCATCCGCCCGGA
>JAEUJM010000003.1 GCA_016794585.1 Acidimicrobiales bacterium | reverse complement strand
GGCCGTGGCGCCCACCCCGAGCACGCGCATGAGCGGCTTGGCGCAGTGGTGGCCCGCCCGCACGCACACGCCCTCCTGGTCGAGCACCTGGGAGATGTCGTGGGGGTGGAGGTCGGCGAGCGAGAACGAGAGCACGCCGCCACGTGCCGCCGGCTCGGCCGGGCCGTGGACGGTGAGCTGATCGCCGAAGCGCTCGTGGAGGGTGCGCAGGGCGTAGGCGGTGAGGGAGACCTCGTGTTCGCGCACGGCGTCCATGCCGAGGGCCTCGAGGTAGTCCACGGCGGCGCCGAGACCGACGGTCTCGGCGATGGGGGGCGTGCCCGCCTCGAATTTCCACGGCAGCTCGTTGACGGTGAAGCCGTCGACGCGCACGTCGCGGATCATCTCGCCGCCACCGAGGAACGGGGGCATGGCCTCGAGCAGCTCGGCCCGACCCCAGAGGGCGCCGATGCCGGTCGGCCCACACATCTTGTGGCCGGAGAACGCGAGGAAGTCGGCGTCGAGCTCAGCCAGGAGCGTCGGCACGTGGGGCACGTACTGGCAGGCGTCGACCGCCACCAGTGCACCCGCAGCGTGGGCGGCATCGGCCAGGTGGCGGACGGGGGTGAGGGTGCCGAGCACGTTCGACATGGCGGTGACGCTGAGGAGCTTGGCCCCGTCGAGCAGCCGGTCGAGGTCGGTGAGGTCGAGCTGGCCGTCGGGGTCGACCGGGAGCCAGCGGATCTCGAAGCCCTTCTCGGCGGCCATGATCTGCCAGGGCACGATGTTCGAGTGGTGCTCCATGTGCGACAGCACGATGGCGTCGCCCGGCCCGAGGTTGGCCCCGCCCCACGAGCGGGCGAGCAGGTTGAAGGCCTCGGTGAAGTTCTTGGTGAAGACGACCTCGGTGGGGGAGGGCGCCCCGATGAAGCGGGCGACCTTGGCGCGGGCCTCTTCCATCATCGAGGTGGCCCGCTCGGCGATCTGGTAGACGCCGCGGTGCACGTTGGCGTTGGTGGTCTCGTAGTAGTGATCCATCGCGTCGAGCACCGCGCGGGGCTTCTGCGACGACGCCGCGGAATCGAGGTACACGAGGCGCTTGCCGTGGACGGTCTCGCGCAGGATGGGGAAGTCGTCCTGGATGGCGGCGACGTCGAGCGTCGCGCCGGTGGTCACTGCCATGCTTCGAACCCCTCGTTCTCGATGCGGGCGGCCAGCTCGGGGCCACCGCTCTCGACGATGCGGCCGTCGATGAGCAGGTGGACCCGGTCGGGCTCGAGCTCGTCCAGCAGCCGCTGGTAGTGGGTGATGACGAGGGCGCCCATCTCGGGGCGCGACTTGCGCACCTCCTGGACCCCCTTCGCCACGACGCGGAGCGCGTCGATGTCGAGGCCCGAGTCGGTCTCGTCGAGGATCGCCATGTCGGGCTCCATGATGGCCATCTGGAGCACCTCGTTGCGCTTCTTCTCGCCGCCCGAGAACCCCTCGTTCAGATAGCGGTCGGCGAACGACGGGTCCATGTCGAGCTTCGCCATCCACTCCATGATGGCGAGGCGCAGCTCGAGCACCGAGAGGTCGATGCCTTTGCGGCCCGACAGCGCCTGGCGCAGGAAGTTGATGACGGACACGCCGGCGATGGCCTGCGGGTACTGGAAGGCCAGGAACAGCCCGGCCTTGCCCCGCACGTCGGGGGACCAGTCGGTGATGTCGTCGCCGTGGTAGCGCACCCGGCCGGCGGTCACCTCGTACTCGGGGCTGCCCATGAGGGCGTTGGCGAGGGTGGACTTGCCGGAGCCGTTGGGGCCCATGAGGGCGTGCAGCTCACCGGCGCCCACGACGAGGTCGACGCCCTTGAGGATCTCGTGTCCCTCGGCGGCGACGCGCAGGCCCTCGATCTCGAAGAGGGGAGAGGTCGAAGTCACGGGCTCAGTGTATTAGCACTACGGCCATAGTGGTATTTAGGCGGCGGCTTCGGCGCGTGCTTGCCAGAGCCTCAGTCATTGTCTCGGAGGTCTTCCTTCCAGGCACGGAACCTCACGTGGCGCTGGCCGCTCGGCCCGCTCCCGTCGCCGGTGCCGTCGGGGAACAGGCGGAACGTGTGGACGTCGCTCAGGTCGGTCGCTCGGATGGCGGCGTACCTCGCGTCGGCGCCGCGGGCGGGGCCGGCCCGCCAGAGGAGCCAGGGGCCGAGGCGGCGCTTGTAGGCGATCAGGGGCTTGCCGATGTCGTCGCCGAGGCTCAGGAGGGCGTCGGGGGCTTCCACCCATGCCTCGGCCGGGATGTTGCGGTCCCGGATGGGGGTGTCGGGCAGGTCGGTGGTGTGGACCGGGGTCGGGTCGACCGGGCGCTCGTCGGCGGGGAGGGCCCGCCCCGCCTCACCAGCCTCGATCGACGTACTCCTGCAGCCGCGGGCGCTCTGCCCCGATGGTGGTGTCGTCGCCGTGGCCGGGCAGGACCAGGGTGTCGGCGTCGAGGGGAGAGAACAGGCGCTCGTCGATGGAGCGGATGATCTGCTCGAAGTCGCCGCCGGGATAGCTGGTGTTGCCGGGGCCGCCGGGGAAGAGGGTGTCGCCGCTGAACAGCACGGGCGAGCCCTCCACGAGGAAGCACATCGAGCCCGGGGTGTGGCCGGGGGTGAAGACGGTGTGGAGGCGCAGGCGGCCCACCTCGATGACGCTCTCGTCCTCGAGCACGAAGTCGTAGGCGTCGAGCTCGGCCGAGTCGGGCCCGGTGATCCCCACCTCGTAGCCGGCGTCGCGCACCTGGGGCACGGCCTGGATGTGATCCCAGTGCCCGTGGGTCTCGAGCACCTTGCGCACGTCGAGGGCCTGGCACAGCTCGAGCAGCTTCTCGTGCTCGTTGGCGGCGTCGATGAGGACCGACTCGCCGGTCTCGCGGCAGCGCAGCACGAACACGTTGTTGTCGACCGGCCCCACCACCAGCTTGTGGATCTCGGCCTGGGTGTCCTCGTAGTGGAGGGAGGCGCCGCTGCTCACCAGCACAGCCTAGAGGGTGTCCCAGCGCTGTCTGCGAGCGGGAGCGGGGCGCTCGATCGTGAGGTGACGGAGCGGAGCGGAGGTGCGACGCCGGTGAACCGGATACCGAAGCCGCTCCGACGGAGGACGAGCCCATGTGGGGCGATGTGCCCCTTGACCGAGCGGTCTAGTAAACAGGTCGGGCCAATCGCAGACCGTCATTACAGGGGGCCTCCCACCGTGAACTTCGCCTTCAGCGAGGAGCAGGAAGAACTTCGGCGCATCGTGCGCCAGTTCCTCGAGACCAAGTCCAGCGAGGCCGCCGTACGCGAGCAGATGGAGACCGAGGCCGGGTACGACACCGCGGTCTGGTCCCAGATGGCCGAGCAGATGGGCCTCCAGGGCCTCATCGTCC
The DNA here is from genome assembly GCA_016794585.1 of Acidimicrobiales bacterium. Classification (NCBI taxonomy): domain Bacteria; kingdom Bacillati; phylum Actinomycetota; class Acidimicrobiia; order Acidimicrobiales; species Acidimicrobiales bacterium. The sequence continues at coordinate 62,069 of JAEUJM010000003.1, read as the reverse complement.
CGGAGGAGTTCGGCGGTTCCGGCTACAGCTACGTCGAGCTCATCGTGGTGCTCGAGGAGATGGGCCGGTCGCTGCTGTGCGCCCCCTACTTCTCCACCGTGGTGCTCGCCGCCAACACGCTGATCCACTCGGGTGACGACGCCGCCAAGGGCGAGCTCCTCCCCGGCATCGCCTCGGGCGAGACCATCGCCACCCTCGCCTTCACCGAGCCCAACGGCCGGTGGGACGAAGCCGGCATCGAGGCCACCGCCACCGCGGCGGGCGACGGCTGGACCATCGACGGCACCAAGATGTTCGTGCTCGACGGCCACACCGCCGACCTCGTCCTCGTGGCGGCCCGCACCGCCGGCGGCGTGTCGCTGTTCGCGGTCGACGGTGGCGCCGACGGCCTCACCCGCACCCCCCTCGCCACCATGGACCAGACCCGCAAGCAGGCGAAGCTCGAGTTCGCCGGCACCCCCGCACGCCTCATCGGCGCCGAGGGCGAGGGCTGGGCCGTGCTCGAGCGGGTGCTCGACCTCGCCGCCGTGGCCCTCGCCGCCGAGCAGGTCGGTGGCGCCCAGATGTGCCTCGACATGTCGGTCGAGTACGCCAAGGTGCGAGTCCAGTTCGGTCGCCCCATCGGCTCGTTCCAGGCCATCAAGCACAAGTGCGCCGACATGCTGCTCGAGGTCGAGTCGGCGAAGTCGGCCGCCTACTACGCCGGCTGGTGCGCCGCCGAGCTGAACGACGAGCTGCCGTCGGTCGCGAGCCTCGCCAAGGCCTACTGCTCCGACGCCTACTTCCACGCCGCGGCCGAGAACATCCAGATCCACGGTGGCATCGGCTTCACCTGGGAGCACCCGGCGCACCTCTACTTCAAGCGGGCCAAGTCGTCGGAGCTCCTCTTCGGCGATCCGACCTACCACCGCGAGCTGCTCGCCCAGCGCATCGGCCTCTGAGCCGGTGCCGCGGCCGTGACCGGCCGCGTGCGCTGATCCCGCGTCCATGACGGTCGTCCTCGTCGTCCTGGCGGCCGCGGCCGTGATCGCCATCGCGCTGGTGGCGGTGGGCCGCGTCACGAACCAGCTGTCCCAGGCGCCGCCGCAGGTCCGCTACGACCTCCCCGCCGCGCTGGACGGGGTGGTCGCGGCGCTGCCCGCCGACGTCACCGCTCAGCTCAGCTACGACCAGGTGGAGGCCCTGCTCAAGGCCCACCTGGACTACCTCAACGCCAACGACCTGCTCGACGGCGTGCGTTACGCCACCGGCGACGGCCTCATCGTGGTGGCCGACGACGAGACCCTGGCCTACCTGATCGAGCGCGCAGAGACCGCCGATTGGCACGTGACTGACGAGCAGGCGGCCGAGGTGCTCGAGGCCCATCTGGCCTACCTGGAGGGCATCGGGGTGATCGGCACCCGCGTGCCCGACCCCTCGGCCGTGGAGGACCCCGACGGGGCCCCGGTTGAGCCGCCCCCAGAAGAACCCCGTGGAAATGACGTGGCGGGCGGCGCCGGAGGTGCTTGACTGTGAGGACCGAGGAAAGGAGGTGGTCCAACTGAGCAGTCACATGAGTTCTGGGACTTCGGAGGTGGCTGGCCGCTAGACGGCCCGCTGGACCGGCAGGCGAATCCAAGCCAGCACCGCCGGCATCGGTGGTCGGAACTGGTCCCGTCCGACCCCACGACCTCACCACGAGGTCGGGGATGACAACACCGATCCGGAACTTCCGGCAACAACTCGGCGAGGGGAGGGCTTCGGCCCTCCCCTCGTCTCGCGTCCGGGGCCCGTCGCGAACCCTCGGTTTCGCGTCGCCGCCGGAGGCGCTCGTACGATGGGCGCATGGACCGACCCACCCGCTTCGAGCACAACCGCTGGCTCGGCGACAAGCGCACCCAGTTGGTGTACGACCTCGACGACGAGGCCACCGACCCGGAGGTCATCGCCGACCTCATGGCGGCCGAGACCTTCCTCTGCTTCGGCCCCGACACCCTCGCCGAGGCACGCAACCGCGGGTACCGGCCGGCCTGACCGGTGGATCACCGGTTCCGCTCGGGCGAGCTGGAGCTGGCCGCCCACCTGGCGCGCCCGGCCACCAGCGACAGCGCCGGGCTCCCGGGCCTGGCCCTGCTCCACGGCTTCCCGTCGGGGGCCGGCGGTGCCCCCAAGTCGGCGCACACCTATCCCCAGCTGGCCGATCGCATCGCCACCGAGCTGGGGTGGGTGGTGCTCGCGCTCAACCTCCGAGGCTGTCGACCCTCCGAGGGGCAATTCTCCCTCCAAGGCTGGCTGGACGACCTGCACGCCGCCATCGACCACCTCCTGGTCGACCAGGGCGCGAGCCGGGCGTGGTGCGCCGGCTTCGGCACGGGAGGGGCGCTCGGCATCTGTGCCGGCGCCGAGGACCCGCGCATCGCCGGGGTGGCCGCCATCGGTGCGCCGGCCGACTTCGACGACTGGGCCCGGCGGCCGGCTCGTCTCCTGGCCCACGCCCGTGAGGTCGGCGTCATCGACGATCCCGACTGGCCGCCCTCGATGGATGCATGGTCGAAGCAGCTCCGCGAGATCCGCCCGCTCGACGCCGCCACCCGCCTCGCGCCGCGGCCGTTGCTCGTGATGCACGGCTCGCAGGACGAGGTCGTGCCCGACTTCGACGCCCGTCTGCTCGCCGACGCCCACGGCGGTGCCGAGCTGCGCTTCGTGGCCGGCGCCGGCCACCAACTGCGCCACGACCCCCGGGCCGTGGCGGTGCTCCTCGGCTGGTTGGACCGCCAGAAGCACGCGCTTCCGGCGCCCCTGCGGACGGCGCCCTCCGGGCCCGGCTGATCAGCGCCGACCGGCCCCCGGGGTCACAGCGAGAATTCGGACTTGCTCTTCTTCGCGGCCTTCTGCGCCTTCTTCCAGGCCTGGACCTCGCGGAGCTTCGGCAGGGAGTCGACGTCGGCCGCCGAGCGGGGCTGGTCGTCGCTGAAGGCGCCGGCCGCGGCCTTCCAACCACGCGGCTTCACCTCGAAGCGCTTGGCCAGAAGGGCGACGAAGATCTGGGCCTTCTCCTCGCCGAAACCCGGCAGGGACGAGACCCGGCGGTAGAGCTCGGCACCGGAGCGGGCCGTGGTCCAGATCGAGGCGGTGTCGCCGTCGTAGTGGTCGGCGATCTCGACGGCGATGGCGTGCGCCCGGCGGGCCATCGCCGCGGGGTAGCGGTGCACGGCGGGCTTCTCGCAGAAGATCGCAACGAGCTCCTCGGGGTCCATCGCCGCGATGGCCGAGGGGGACCACCGGTCGCCGAGGCGCTCTTTGATGACGATCGGTGACTTGAAGGCCCACGTCATGGGGACCTGCTGGTCGAGCAGCATCCCGAACAGCAGGGCCAGTGGGTCGTGGGCCAGCAGCACGTTGGCGTCGTCGTCGAAGGTGATGGGGAATTGCACCTCGGTGCTCATGCGGTGACCTCAGCGTCGGTGTCGTCGTCGTCGTCGTCGGCGGTGGTGGTGTCGTGGGTGCCGGTGTCGTCCGGACCCGCCTCGGCGGAGGCATCTGGGCCGTCGCCGGTGAGGAGGTAGCCCTCGTCCTGGGCGGCTTCGTCGACCACGCGGACGCCGTAGCGGAAGGCCAGCCGCACCCCCAGCCAGGCGGAGACCGCGAGGGCGGACAGGGCGACCACCGAGAGGGCCAGCATCGGCGCGGTGGCGGCCTGAAGGCTGTCGGCGCCCCGGCGGAGCAGGAACGAGACCGTGAACGCGGCCAGGGCGAAGGTGCTGAGGCCGAGGTGGACGAGACCGGTGCGGTGCGCGCGGGTCCCCCGCGGGATGGCGAGCAGGTCGAGCAGGCCGGTGGCGGCGGCGGCGACGCCGCCCACGACGCCCACGCCGATGAGCCAGAACGCGCCCCGGGCGTAGACGAGCTCCTCGTTGGCGGTGCGGGCGGCCAGGTCGAAGGCGAAGCTGATGACCCACGCCCCGATGGGCACGGTGACCACGAGGGGGTGGAGCGGCTGGCCCGCCCGGCCGGCAGCCGGGCTGGTGGGGGCCTTGGCGGCGCGTCGCCGGGCCGCCACGGCGTCCCCGCCGCCGGCAGGCGAGGAGGAGGCCTCGGGGTCGGCGGGCTCGGGCGGCATCGGGCCAGACCCTATCCCGGCCCCTCGGCGGTCAGCCGCTCCAGGGCTCGACCGCGTCGGGGTCGATCTCGTAGCGGGCCAGGGCGTCGGTGACGCGGTCGTCGGGTACCGCCCCGGCCGCGGCCAGCTCGGTGAGGGTGGCCAGGACGACGTGGCCCTCGTCCACCTCGAAGAAGCGCCGGAGCTGCTCGCGGGTGTCGCTGCGCCCGAACCCGTCGGTGCCGAGCGACACGTACGGGCGGGGGACCCAGCGGGACACCTGGTCGGGCACGGCCCGCATGAAGTCGGTCACGGCCACGACCGGGCCGGTGCCGTCGGCCAGCGCCTGCGTCACGTAGGGCACCCGGGCCTCGGCGCCGGGGTGCAGGCGGTTCCAGCGCTCGGCCGCCATGGCGTCCTCGCGCAGCGCCTTGTAGGAGGTGGCGCTCCAGAGGTCCGCGGCCACCCCGTAGTGCTCGGCGAGCGCGTCGCGGGCGTCCCGGGCGGCGCGGTGCGCGGTGCCCGAGAACACGATGCTGGCCCTGGGGGCGCCACCGTCGAGGCCCTCGGGTCGGTCCTGCCACCGGTAGAGGCCGGCGAGGAGCCCGTCGGTGACGCCTTCGGGCGCGGCGGGCATCTCGTAGTTCTCGTTGTAGAGGGTGAGGTAGTAGTAGACGTCCTCGTCCCGCTCGTACATGGCGTGGATGCCCTCGCGGATGATCGCGGCCATCTCGTACGCGAAGGCCGGGTCGTAGGCACGGCAGGTGGGCACGGTCGAGGCCAGGAGCAGGCTGTGGCCGTCCTGGTGCTGGAGCCCTTCGCCGAGGAGGGTGGTGCGGCCCGCGGTGGCGGCCATGAGGAAGCCGCGGGTGCGGGCGTCGGCCGCCGCCCACAGCAGGTCACCCACCCGCTGGAAGCCGAACATCGAGTAGAAGGTGAAGAACGGGACCATGGGGACACCGCGGGTGGCGTACGACGTCCCTGCCGCCGTGAAGCTGGCGGCGCAGCCCGCCTCGGTGATGCCCTCTTCGAGGATCTGGCCGTCTCGTGCCTCGGCGTAGGACAGGAGCAGGTTGGCGTCCACCGCCTCGTACAACTGGCCCTGGCTGGCGTAGATGTTGAACTCGCGGAACAGCGCGTCCATGCCGAAGGTGCGGGCCTCGTCGGGGATGATGGGGACCACGCGGGGGCCGAAGTGCTCGTCACGCAGGAGGTTCCGCAGCAGCCGAGTGAACGCCATCGTGGTCGACACGGACTGGCCGCCCGAACCGGCGGCCAGCTCGACGAAGGGGTCGTCGGCGGGCAGCGTGAGGGGTCGCTTGACCTCGGTGGTGCGACGGGGCAGCGCCCCGTCCAGCGCGGTGCGGCGGGCCATGAGGTAGCGATGCTCGGGGGAGTCCTCGGCGGGGCGGAGGTAGGGGGGGTCGGTGTCGTCGTGCAGCGCCTCCTCGGGGATCTCGTCCTCGAGGTGGAGGCGGGCCCGGAGCTCGAGCAGCTGCTTCGTCGACATCTTCTTGATCTGGTGGGTGGCGTTGCGGCCCTCGACGTCGGGGCCGAGGGTCCACCCCTTGACCGTCTTGGCCAGGATCACCGTGGGTGCGCCGCGCTGCTCGGTGGCCCACTTGTAGGCGGCGTAGAGCTTGCGATAGTCGTGGCCGCCGCGTGGCAGCAGCCGGAGGTCCTCGTCGCTCAGGTGCTCGACCAGGCGCCCGAGACGGGGGTCGGGCCCGAAGAAGTGCCGGCGGATGTGGGCCCCGTCCGCGGTGGTGTAGCGCTGGAAGTCCCCGTCGACGGTGGTGTTCATCTTCTCGAGCAGGACGCCGTCGACGTCGCTGGCCAGCAACTCGTCCCACTTCGAGCCCCAGATCACCTTGATGACGTTCCATCCGGCACCCCGGAAGATGGCCTCGAGCTCCTGGACGACCTTGCCGTTGCCCCGCACCGGTCCGTCGAGGCGCTGGAGGTTGCAGTTGATCACCCAGGTGAGGTTGTCGAGCTGCTCGCGGGCGGCCAGCGAGATCGACCCGAGGGTCTCGGGCTCGTCGCACTCGCCGTCACCGACGAAGCACCACACCCGGGACTCCGCGGTGTCGTCGATCGAGCGGTTGTGGAGGTAGCGGTTGAAGCGGGCCTGGTAGATCGAGTTGAGCGGCCCCAGCCCCATGGACACGGTGGGGTACTCCCAGAAGTCGGGCATGAGCCGGGGATGGGGGTAGCTGGAGAGGCCCTTGCCCGCGATCTCGCGGCGGAAGTGGTCGAGCTGACCCTCGTCGAGCCGTCCCTCGAGGAAGGCCCGGGCGTAGATGCCCGGGGTGGCGTGGCCCTGGATGTACACGTGGTCGCCGGCGAGGCCGTCGTCCTTGCCGCGGAAGAAGTGGTTGAAGCCCACCTCGTACAGGGCGGCGGACGAGGCGAAGGTGGAGAGGTGGCCCCCGATGCCGTCGTCGTGCTTGTTGGCCTTGACCACCATCACCGCAGCGTTCCAGCGGATGTAGGCCCGGATGCGGCGCTCGAGGTGCTCGTCGCCGGGGAACCAGGGCTCCTCGGCCGCGGGGATGGTGTTGACGTAGGGCGTGGCCACCTGGGCGGGGACGCCCACCTGGAGCTCGCGGGCGCGTTCGAGCAGCTTGGCGATGAGGAACCGGGCGCGGGAGCGGTCGTGGGTGCCGACGACGGCGTCGAGGGAGTCGAGCCACTCACCGGTCTCCTCGGGATCGATGTCGGGCAGTTGGTGCACGAAGCCGTCGATGATCATCTCGCCATGCTCATGGCTGCATGCCCGAAACACAACAGGTGACGTGCCACCATCGGGCCCATGGCCGAGCCGACCCTCGTGTACACAGACGGCGCGTGCTCGGGGAACCCCGGCCCCGGCGGGTGGGCGTGGGCCGTTCCCGGCGGCGCCTTCGCCAGCGGCGCGGCGGCGCACACCACCAACCAGCGCATGGAGATCTTCGCGGCGCTCGAGGCGCTCTACGCCATCGAGGGTCCGGTGCTCGTGGTCAGCGACTCGACCTACGTCGTGAACTGCTTCAAGGACCGCTGGTACGAGGGTTGGAAGCGGCGGAACTGGACCAACAGCCAGAAGAAGCCCGTCGCCAACCGGGACCTCTGGGAGCCGCTCATCGACCGGTACCTCGCCCGGGGCGACGTCACCTTCCGCTGGGTGAAGGGCCACAGCGGTGACCCCATGAACGACCTGGTCGACGCCCTCGCGGTGGAGGCGTGCCAGACCCAGGCCTCGCGCTCCGGGGACGCGCCCCCGGATCTCTGAGCAGCCTCAGCGGCTGAAGAGCCCCGAGGTGTGGGTGTGGGGGCGGTGCTGCTTGCGCAGGGTCTCGTAGGCGGCGTTGGCCTCGATCATCTTCTGCTCGCCCTCGGCGCGCTCGTGGTCCTCGGCGTGGATGAGGCGGTCGGGGTGGAAGCGCTTGGCCAGTCGGCGGTGGGCGAGGACGACGTCGTCCCATGAGGCGCCGGGCTCGAGGCCCAAGGTCCGGTAGGCCGACTCCTCCATGAAGACCTCGGCGAGGCTGCGCCCGTCGCCGGTGGGCTCACCGGCGGGGCCCTTCCCGGGCTCGGTGGTACCGAACTCCCGGTCGATGGCCCCGTCCACGTCGGCCGAGAAGACGTCGGTGAACGCCCATGGCGCGTCGCTCGAGGGGGTGGGGGCCTCGACGGGTGCGTCGACCTCGTCGGGCGTGAAGGTGGGGGTGTGCTGGACCCGGCCGTTGGCCCACCAGGCATGGTCACCATCGCTCAGGTCCACGTTGTCCGTCGCCGGCTCGCCATCCTTGGCCTTGCGCCGGAACATCGCCACTCGCCCCACTCCTTCCTGCCCCGGCGTCGGTCCGAGGATCGCTGGCTCTGAGTAAACCACAAAGCGTGAGCAGGCAACCACGTACAGCGCGTCTTGCCTGGGTTGGCTCCGCCTCTCCCTTTGATCGGCGGCGTCGTAGCGCGAATGAGCCAACGAGGACGCATCGGCCGCTGGGGTGGCCGTGTCCCAGCGCCTAGCGTCGGGGCGTGCGCATCGGGTCGGACGCCGGAGGGACCTTCACGGACCTCGTCGACGACCGGGGCGCGGTGGCGAAGGTGCTCTCGACGCCCCGGCATCCCGCCGACGCCGTGCAGCACGGGGTGGCCGCGCTGGGCGGCCACCCCCAGGTGCTCGCCCACGGCACCACCGTGGCCACCAACGCACTGCTGGAGCGGCGGGGCGCAACGGTCGCCCTCGTGACCAACGAGGGCTTCGCCGACGTCGTCGAGATCGCCCGCCAGCACCGGCCCTCGCTCTACGACCCGTGGGTCGACCGCCCCGAGCCGCTCGTCACGAGAGCGCACCGCTACGAGGTCGCGGGCCGCTTGGACCACCACGGCAACGAGCTCGACCCGGCCGGGGTGCCCCCGGCGCTGGCCGACGACGTCGAGGCGGTGGCGGTGTGCCTGCTGCACGCCGATGTCGACCCCCGTCACGAACAGGCGGTGGCGGCGGCGCTGCGGGCGTCCGGACACGACGTGAGCGCCTCGCACGAGGTGGCCCCGGAGTTCCGGGAGTACGAACGCACCGTCACGACGGTGCTGAACGCCTACCTGCGCCCGGCGTGCGGTGCCTACCTCCGCTCGCTCACGTCGATGGCGGACGCGGTGACGGTGATGACCTCGGCGGGAGGATTGGTCACGGTGGAAGAGGCCGCGGCGACGCCGGCGCTGCTTCTCTTGTCGGGACCGGCCGGCGGCGCCCGGGCCGCCGCCGCCGTGGCCCGGGCCAACGGCTTCGCCACCGCGCTCAGCTTCGACATGGGGGGCACGAGCACCGACGTGTGCCTGATCCTCGACGGCCACCCGACCCCGGCCGCCCAGCGCGATGTCGCCGGGTTGCCCGTCCGCCTGCCCTCGCTCGACGTGCACACCATCGGGGCGGGAGGCGGCTCCATCGCCAGGGTCGACCCGGGCGGCGCGCTGGTGGTGGGCCCGGGCAGCGCCGGCGCCGACCCGGGGCCGGCGTGCTATGGGCGAGGCGGCCGGGCGCCGACGGTCACCGACGCCAACCTGGTCGCCGGCCGCATCCCCGCCGACGCAGAGTTCCCCGGGCTGGGTCGGCTCGACCGGGTGGCCGCGGTGGCGGCCCTCGAGTCCCTGAGGGTGGGGTCCGCCGAGGCCGCCGCCGAGGGCGTGCTCGCCGTGGTGGACGCCTCGATGGAGCGGGCGCTGCGGACCGTGTCGGTGGCCCGGGGCGTGGATCCCCGCGAGGGGGCGCTGGTGGCCTTCGGCGGCGCCGGCCCGCTGCACGCCTGTGCCCTGGCCGACGCCCTCGGGGTGGCCACCGTGCTCGTGCCCGCCCGGGCCGGCGTCCTCTCGGCGGTCGGCATCCTGGCCGGGCCCCGCCAGCACGACCTCGTGCGGTCCTGGCCCGACCCGTCCGACCTGGAGGGTGTCGAGGCGGCGCTCGACCGCATGGTCGGCGAGGCCGCCTCCGGCTTGGGCGGCGGTGCCACCGGTGCGGAGGTTCTCGTCGAGCGCCTGGTCGACTGCCGCTACGCCGGTCAGAGCCACGAGCTCTCGGTGGCCGACGTGGGGGCCTTCCCGGCTGAGCACGAGCGTCGCAACGGCTACGCCCGCCCAGGCGCCCCCGTCGAGGTCGTCGCCCTCCGGGCCACGGCCCGCCTCCCCGCGCCGCTCGACGTGGCCGACCTGCCCGAGCCGGACCGACCCCACGGCGTGGGGCCGGTGGCGCTGGTCGAGCCCGACACGACCGTGTGGCTCCCGGAAGGCTGGCGGGCCGAGCAGGGCGAGGCCGGCGCCCTGCGGCTCGTCCGGGCCTCGTCACCTTCTCGAGAGGCGACGCGGTGAGCCTCGACCCGGCGTCGCTCCAGGTGCTCATCTCCCGGCTCACCGGGGTGGCCGAGGAGATGGGGGCCGTGCTGCGCCGGGCCGCCTTCAGCCCCAACATCAAGGAGCGGGCCGACTGCTCGGCGGCGCTGTTCACCGCGTCGGGAGAGCTGCTGGTGCAGGCCGAGCACATCCCGGTGCACCTGGGCTCTATGCCGGCCTCGGTGGCCGCCGCGGTCGCCCGCTTCGGCGACGGTCTGGCTCCGGGCCAACAGGTGCTGCTGAACGACCCCTTCGCCGGGGGCACCCATCTCAACGACCTGACCCTCGTCGCCCCGGTCCACGTCGACGGTCGCCTGGTGGGCTGGGTGGCCAACCGGGCCCACCATGCCGACGTCGGCGGCGCCGCCCCGGGCTCGTTGCCCGCCGACGCCGTGGAGGTGTTCCAGGAGGGACTGCGCCTCCCACCCGTGGTGCTCGACGACGGAGTGCGGGCCGTGCTGTTCGCCAACTCCCGGACCCCCGAGGAGCGTCGGGGCGACCTCGACGCCCAGGTGGGCGCCAACGTGGTGGGAGCCGCCGGCCTCGCCGCGCTCGCCGATGCTCCCCTCGACGAGGTGCTGTCGTACGGCGAGCGGCGGATGCGGGCGGCGCTGTCCGGCCTCCCGGATGGCACGTGGGGGTTCGCCGATGTGCTCGACTCCTTCGGGCCCGCCGACGACCAGCAGGTGCCCACGCCCGTGGTCGTCACCCTCACCGTGGACGGCGACGAGGCCGCCTTCGACTTCACCGGGTCGGGCCCGCAGCGCCGGGGCAACGTCAACGCCGTGGAGGCGGTGACGGTGTCATCGGTGGCGTTCGCCTTGCGCTCGGCCACGGACCCCACTCTCCCCGCCAACGGCGGCGCCCTCCGACCGGTGACGGTGGTCGCTCCGGCGGGCACGGTCGTCGCGGCCCGTCCGCCGGCCGCGGTGGGCGCCGGCAATGTCGAGGTCAGCCAACGGGTGGCCGACGTGTGCCTCGGCGCCCTGGCCCAGGCCGTCCCCGACCGGGTCGGCGCGGCGTCGCAGGGCACCATGAACAACGTGCTCATCGGCGGCACCGGCGGCTCGGACTCGGGCACCGACGGCGGGGCGTGGGTGTACTACGAGACCGTCGGCGGCGGCCAGGGCGCCCGCCCCGGCGACCACGGCCGCGACGGCATGAGCGGCGTCCACACCGCCATGACCAACACCCGGAACACCCCGATCGAGGCGCTGGAGCGGGCGTACCCGATGCGGGTGAGGGCCCTGCGCCTGCGTCCGGGCACCGGGGGCGCCGGCCGGTGGCGAGGCGGTGACGGGATCGAGCGGGACCTCGAGGTGCTGGTGGACGCGACGGTGTCGCTCATCACCGAGCGCCGGGTCTCCGCGCCCTGGGGCCTCGCCGGCGGCGAGGCGGGGGCGGTGGGGGAGAACTGGCTGCTCCCGGGCGGGGAGGAAGGGGCCGCCATCCGCCTCCCCGACAAGTGCACGGTCCACCTGAAGGCCGGCGACGTCGTCCGCATGCGCACCCCCGGCGGCGGCGGCTGGGGTCCGGCCTCGAGTCCCTGACGTCGAAACCGGTGCCTGCACCAGGGCGGGCCCCGTGCCGTGTGGTGTCATGCTCGGGTGGCGCGCACGGTCTGGGTCCTCGGGGACCAGCTCAACCGGCGGATCGGGGCGCTCGCCGACGCCCGGCCGGGGGAGGACCGGGTGCTGCTGGTCGAGAGCCGGGCCAAGCTCGACGGGCGCCGCCACCGGCAGCGCACCCACCTGGTCGTCGCCGCGCTGCGCCGCTTCGCCACCGAGCTCGAGGCCGCCGGCTTCGAGGTCGACCACCGGCGGGCGCCGACGCTGCTCGCCGGGCTGGCCGCCCACCGTCGCGAGCGCCGGCCCGATGAAGTGGTCGCCACCGAGCCCAACTCGTGGGCCGCCCGGGCGGTGCTCGGGCGAGAAGGCGTGACCACGGTCCGGTCGAACCAGTTCCTCTGCCATCCCGACGAGTTCGCGGCGTGGGTGGCGGGCCGGGGGAGCCGTCGCCTGCGCATGGAGGACTTCTACCGCTGGCAGCGCGCCCGCCTCGGCTACCTGATGGACGGCGACGACCCCGCCGGCGGGCGCTGGAACTTCGACGACCAGAACCGGGAGCCGCCGCCGAAGGAGGCGAACCCTTGGCCGACACCGGTGCGCTCGGCCCTCGACGACGTCGATCGGGAGGTGCTGGACGCGATCGGTCCCGAGGGCTTCGGCGCCGACCCCGAGGGCTGGTGGCCGACGAGTCGTCGCCAGGCGCTGGCGCGCCTGCGTCACGCCGTCGACGTCGTCCTGCCGATGTTCGGCCCCCACGAGGACGTGATCGTCGAGCGCAGCTGGCACGTGGCCCACACGCTGCTCAGCCCGCCGCTCAACGTCGGCCTGCTCCTCCCCGGGGAGGTCGCCGACGCCGCCGAGGCCGCCTACCGGGACGGCCGGGTGCCCATCGCCTCTGCGGAGGGCTTCGTCCGCCAGGTGATCGGCTGGCGGGAGTACGTCTGGGGCACCTACTGGCACGGGATGCCGGGCTACGACGAGCAGAACGCGCTGGAGGCGCACGCACCCCTGCCCGTCGCCTTCCGGGTGCCCGGGCGGACCCGGATGCGCTGCGTGCAGCAGGCCGTCGAGGGGCTCCACGACCGCGGGTGGGTGCACCACATCCAGCGGCTCATGGTCTTCGCCAACCTGTCGACCCTCGCCGGCGTCGAGCCCCGGGAGGTCGTGCGCTGGATGACCGACTCGTTCGTCGACGGCGACGAGTGGGTGATGCTGCCGAACCTGATCGGCATGGGACTGCACGCGGACGGGGGGCGCATGGCCACCAAGCCCTATGTGTCGGGGGGTCGCTACCTCGACCGCATGACCGACCACTGCCGTGGTTGCGCCTACGACCCCACCAAGCGGGTGGGTGAGCGCGCCTGTCCGTTCACGACCCTGTACTGGGATTTCCTCGACCGTCATCGGGAGCGGTTCGCGCGGAACGCCCGGATGGCCCAGGCGGTGCGGGGCCTCGATCGCCTCGCCGACCTCCCCGAGGTGCGTGCCCGGGCCGTCGAGATCCGCCAGGGGCTGCGGGCCGGCACCGTCTGAGCCCTGCGGGTCGCCGGCGCGCCCGACCGGGGCCGTGGCGGCGTGTGGTGGGGGTGGATCTACCGCGCGGGCGGCCACGGGGGGCAGGAGTGAGCCGGGTGACGGGTGCGGGGAGGGCGGGGTCTGGCATGATCTCGGCCGTGCCGGTGCCCGTCGCTCGCCCCGAGGCGCCCACCACGCCGCGGCGGGCCCTCCAGCCATGACGCGCCGCGTGGCGGCCGCCGTCGTGGTGGTGGTGGCCCTGAGCCTCGCCCTCACTGCCTGCGGGGACGACGGCGGTGGCGACGTCGCGATCACGCCTGAGGACTTCCAGGCCGCGTTGATCGCCCGGGAGCAGTTCACGCCCGAGACGGCCGACTGCATCAGCGGGTACCTCTACGACGAGTTCCCGTCGGAGCAGCTGGAGCTGCTCGCCTCCGACGCTCCCAGCGGAGTCCCGCCGCAGCTCTGGGGCCGCTACACGCAGGTGGTGCTGGCGTGCCAGTACCACGACGAGCTCGGGGTACCGGGGCCGTGACCGCCGAAGGCGACCGGACCGAACGCTCGGAGATGCCCGGGGACTGGGCCGCCCGGACGAGCGACGTCCCTGGCGCCACGACGGGCGGGCCGCCGCCGATCACCACCCGACAGCGCATCGCCCCGTCCATCGGCCTGTGCATCGTGGCGGCCCTCCTCACCCTGCTGGGCCGGGAGATCGCCGCGTTGGTGGCGGTCGCCGGCGCAATCGGGGTGGGCGTCGCTTCCTTCGCCTCGGACGGGTTCGTGCGGGCCTTCCACCGCCTCCAGCACCGCATCGCCCACGGCGTGGGTGTCGGCCTCACCTTCGTCCTCCTGGTGCCGGTGCACTACCTGATCCTGACGCCCGCGGGGTTCATCGCCCGGTTGTTCCGGGTGGACACGCTGCGACCCACCAGCGGCGGCGACGGCTGGCAGGAGCGCTCCCCCGAGCATCGCTCGCGCCCCCGCAAGGGCTACGCCGACGAGCGCTCGACCCTGGCCCCCGAGAGCCGCAACGACCGCCGCTGGCGGACCGTCCGTGTCGTGGCGGTGGTGCTCCTCGTCGAGGCCCTCGCCGTCGGCATCTTCGTGGTGATCGACCGGCGCACCACACCTCAACAGGAGTTCCAGGGGGTGTCCGGGCCGGGCCCACGTGACTCCGCGGCGCTGCGCGACCTGCCCTACGTCGACGAGATGCAGACCCAGTTGGGCCAGGTCGCCTCCGGCGGCGTGTACACGCCCACCCAGGACCAGTCGCTCCGGGACTTCCAGAGCCGGTACGTCAACGTGACCAACCGGGTGCGGCGCAGCTACGAGACCACCCTTCCCGGCGAGCCCCTGGACGTCTGGTTCTTCGGGGGCTCGACCATGTTCGGCTTCGACGGCCAGCGCGACGACCACACCATCCCCTCCGAGGTGGTCCGCCTGGGCGAGGCCGAGGGCCGGCCCATCCGGGCCCGGAACTACGGCGCGCAGGGGCTGACGAACTACCAGGAGACACAGATCTTCGCCCAGCTGCTGGTGTCCGGCGAGCGCCCCGACCTGGTGGTGTTCTACGACGGCATCAACGACATCGCGCTGCAGCTCCAGAACGCCCTGGCCCACCGCGACGTCGCCGGCGAGCCCGGTCAGCTCCAGTCCAACCTCATCCGCGAGGCCATGACCGCGACGGGCATCACACCCTCCGACGCGGCGCCCTCGCCGCTGCTCCCCGCCAACGCCCCCGTGCCCGCGGGTGAGGTCTCGCTCGACGACCTGGTGCAGGACATCGTCGGCGTCTACGGCGACGGCATCGAGCTCTCGATCAACCTCGGCAACGCCTACGGCGTGCCGGTGCTGCACTTCTGGCAGCCGGACCTCCTCACCCGTACACCACTCGATCCCGGCGAGGAGGAGCTGCTGGCCGTGCAGGGCATGGACGAGATGATCTACGGCTCGCTACGTGCCTTCTGGGCCCGCGTCCGGGCGGCGCTGCCCGAGGGCGTCATCGACATCTCGACCGCCTTCGATCAGCTGGACGTGCCCGTCCTGAGCGACATCGTGCACGTCAACGAGGACGGCGCCCGGGCGGTGGCCGCCGCGATGTACCCGTCGATCGCCGCGGCGGCGCCGGCCACCCCGGCCCCCTGATCGGGCGGGCGCCGGGGGCTGACGGGCTCAGCGCCAGCCGTTGAGGGCGACGTCGAGCTCCTCGGCGCGCGTGGGGACGCTGCGGGCCGCGAGGGCGAGCACGCGGTGGATGCCGCGGTGCACCATCCCCTCCCAGCCCGGGAGGGGCCAGCGGGTCTGCACGAAGAAGACGTAGCGGGCCTCGTCGGTGTCGTTCCACGCCTCGTGCTCGCAGGCGTCGTCGAAGGCGAGGCTCTTGCCGTCCTCCCACACGATGACCTCGTCGGCCACCTGGAGGCGGCACGCGCCGATCGGCTCGGGCACCTTCACCCCGAGCTGGTAGCGCAGGGCACGGAACGGCCCGCGGTGCAGCGGGATGTGGGTGCCGCCGTCGAGGACGGTGAACCCCGCGATCTCGAGGTCGGGGATCCCGCGGCACACCTCGGCGGTGGCGGGGCAGCGGGCCGCGTTCGCCTCCACCCAGGAGCCGAACGAATAGAGGATGTAGGTGGTCCAGGGACCCTCGGCGCCGAGCTCCTCGCCCATCACCTCGTTGATGTCGGGCATCTGGATGCCCGTGGCGAGCAGGTCGTCGAGCTCACGGCGGATGTCGGGCCAGTGCGCGGCCACTGCGGGCGCCCAGGGGATGGTGAGCGGGTCGATCGACTGGTTGGTGATGGGGAAGTGCCGGTCGATGAGCCAACGGTCGAGGTCGACGAGCTTGGAGAGCGTGTTCTCGATGCGCTCCATCGCCGACTGGCGGCGCCGTGCGTTCATGCGCGGATGCTACCCGCGCGCCCCGATGGACCAAGATGGCGCCGGTGCTGAGCTCGTTCCCCAGCCGGCGGCGTTCCTCGGTCGTCGTGTTGCACGCCGGCGATCCCGCCGTACCGGCCGTGCACCTCGTGCCCGGCGGCGGTGGGCAGGTGGCGCCGCTCGTCCCGCTGGCCCGTGCCCTCGGCGAGCGGCGCCCGGTGCTCGCGCTCGCCTCGCCATTGGCCGGGCTGCGCCCCGAGCGGTTCACCAGCGTGGGCCGGTTGGCCCTCCGCCACGTGGCCGACCTGCGACGCCACCCCCACGTCGGCCCGTATCGCCTCGTGGGTCTCGGTACCGGCTCGGTGGTCGCCTTCGAGACCGCGCGGCTCCTGCGCCGGGAGGGGCTCGAGGTCGCCGTGGTGGTGGCCGTGGACGGCGGCCCCGGCCATCTCGGGCCGGACCATCAGCGACCGCCCCGGCCCCGTCCATGGTCACCCGGCCGGGCCGCGGCGGCAGCCGAGCGCCGGCAGTGGGACCTCACGATGGGTCGCTGGTCCCCGCGCGGCTACGACGGTCCGCTGCACCTCCTCTGGGCCGAGGGCACGGCCTCGATGGGCCCCACACAGGGGTGGGGCCCGTGGGCGGCGTCGGTGCACGTGGTGCGCCTCCCCGTGGCCCACCGCGACCTGCTGACCGACGCCGGCACCGGGCCCCTCGCGACGGCGCTCGAGCCACTGCTGGAGGACCCGGTGGCCGCGGCCCCGTCGCCCGCTCCCGGCTCGCCCGCCGGACCGGGCCCTGCGTAGTCTCCCGCCATGGACATCGATGGAGTTTCCGCAATCGTCACCGGCGGCGCCTCGGGCCTCGGTGAGGCGACCTCTCGCCGCCTGGCCGCCCAAGGCGCACGCGTGGTGGTGCTCGACATGCAGGACGACAAGGGCAACGCTCTCGCCTCCGAGCTCGGCGGCATCTTCGTGCACGCCGACGTCACGAGCACCGAAGAGGTACAGGCCGCGGTCGACGCCGCCAGCGAGCTCGGCCCGCTGCGCGTCCTCGTCAACTGCGCCGGCATCGGGTGGGCGCAGCGCACGGTCGATCGCAGCGGGGGCCCCGCCGACCTCGGTGCGTTCGAGAAGGTGGTCTCGGTCAACCTGGTCGGCACCTTCAACTGCATCCGGTTGGCAGCCTCGGCCATGAGCCAGACCGAGCCCGGCGAGTACGGCGAGCGCGGTGCGATCGTCAACACCGCCTCGGTGGCGGCCTTCGACGGCCAGATCGGCCAGGCCTCGTACTCCGCCTCCAAGGGCGGCGTCGTGGGCATGACCCTGCCCATCGCCCGCGATCTCGCCGCCGTGGGCGTCCGGGTCAACACCATCGCCCCGGGCCTCATCGACACGCCCCTGCTGGGCCTCCTGCCCGACGAGCAGAAGGACGTGCTGGCCCAGAGCGTGCTGTTCCCCAAGCGCCTCGGCACGCCCGACGACTTCGCGTCGCTGGCGCTCGAGCTCGTCACCAACGGCTACCTCAACGGGGAGACCTTCCGCCTCGACGGCGGCATCCGGATGCCCCCCAAGTGAGTCGGACCGCCCGTCGGGCGTGATCGGACGGTCGCTCCGGTGGCCGGTGCACCCGGGGGTCGGGCGGCGTCAGCGAGGCGCCGACCCGGCCCCCAGTCGCGTCCGGAGGCCGACGCCGATGTGGTCGACCGCCGGAGGGTCCATGAGCGACTCATGGCGACCAGGCACCGGATGGACCACCACCTCGGCGCCGGTGCGGCCCCAGCCCATGGTCGCGTCGGTGCCCTCGGTCGTCTCGGCCCAGAAGAGGTCGATGCGCCCGTCGTAGGGCGACGGTGCCCAGTCGGGCCCGACGAGGTGCCAGTGTGACCACCACGCGAACCACAGCCGCTGGTCGGCGGGCACCGAGCCGCCCTGGCGGGCCCGTCGCCGCCACCGCCGGGGGAGGACCCAGCGGTTCAGCCAGAGACGCCGTGCGGGCCGGGCCCAGCGGGGGAGACGACCGGTGGGCCCCTCGACCGCGTCGCGGAGGTAGGGGAGGGGTGGCTCCCGCCGCCGCGAGTAGTCGAGGCCCCGATAGCCGGGACCCACGTCGACGATGCCGAGCAGGGCGACCTCGTCGCCGCCGGCTCGCAGGAGGCGGGCAATCTCGAACGCGAGGATCCCGCCGAACGAGTAGCCGGCGAGGTGGTACGGGCCCTCGGGTTGCACCGCCCGCACCCCCTCGACGTAGTGCGCGGCGAGGGACCCGATGGTGAGGAAGTCGGCCCGACCCTCGAGGAAGGGGGACTCGAAGCCGTACGTCGCCTGGTTGCCCCCGGCGGCCTCGGCCAGGGGGCGGAAACGCCACGCCGAGCCCTGGAGGTCGTGGGTGAGGAACAGGGGCGGCAGGGCGGCGTCGCCCTCCCGGATCGCCACGACGAGCGGGTGCGACGACGCCGCCGCCTGCGCATCGGCGGCGGCGGCGAGAGCCTCGACGGTGGTGGCCTCGAGGAACACCGCCATCGGCAGGCGCACGCCGGTGCGCTCCTCGAGCAGGACGAGCATGCGGGCCGCCAGGAGGCTGTAGCCGCCGAGGGCGAAGAAGTCCTCGTCCCGGGGCACCGGGGACACACCCAGCAGCTCCTCCCAGATGGCGGTGAGGGCGACGGCGAGGGGGTGGTCGGGAGTGGCGTCTCCGGAGCCTTCAACGTCACCGAGGTCGGGTCCTTCGCCCCCTCCGTCGGAGTCCCCGGACGTCGTCGCCCGGTCCGGGAGGGGGGTCACGACCTCGGGTGCCGGGACCACCGCGGCGGTGGGTGCGGCGCGCAGCGACGGTCGGGCATCGGCCGCCGCCGCGTCGAGGAGCAGGACGGTGTGCAGCCCGGGGAGGGCGTCGCCGCCGGCGGCGTCGACGAGCGCCACGGATGAGGGCGTCGAGGCCAGCACGGAGGCGCGCTCGGCCGCCAGCCACGCCCGAAGCTCGGCCGACGGCCATCGGGCGGGCTCGCGGAGCACGACCGTGGCGCCGGCCCAAAGGGCCGCGAGCACGCCACGGCGGCCCGGGGCCGAGGCGAGGGGGACGGGGACGGCGACCCGGTCGCCGGGCGTGAGCCCGGCGACGGCCGCGTCGGCCCGGGCCTGTGCGGCAAGGGTGGCGTGCGTCGACCACCGCAGGGGGTGGTCGGGCGAGGTGGTCGGCGCGACGACGGCGGCATCGGCCGCGCTCGGCCCGGCTGTCCGTGGGGTGCCGGACCCGCGAGGGGAGGGCGCGGTCGTGTCCATGACGGCCCGACGGGTGCGACGGGACAGCTCGGCGCGTTCAGCGCGGTCGCCGCCGGTCGCCACGATGAGACCGACGGGGCCGGCGGTGAGCCAGCGCCGCAGGAGCGGGTCCGGGGCGGCGGGCTCCACGACCAGTGCGGCCCGGCCCGCGGCGAGGACGCCGAGCAGCCCGACGACCGGCTCGGCCGTGCCCGCAGGGGCCCAGACCCCGACCGGGCCGGGGCCCGGATCGGCCTCGGTGACCTGGGTCGCGGCCCGGGCCGCCCACTCGTGCACCTCGCGGTAGGTGAGCACGCTGGCCCCGGCCTCGAGGGCGACGGCGTCGGGCCGGTCGGCCGCGAGTGCCCCCAGCCGGGCCACGACGGTCTCGTGGGTGTCGTCGACCAGCGGGACCGCGGCGGGCGGGGTCGGATGGGTGGTCACCGTGGTATCCCCAGTGCGGCGAGCGTCGCCCGACCCGCCTGGTCGACGAGGTGGGGACGGGCCGCCTCCCGAGAGCGGTCCACGAGCGCGGTTGTCGCCGTCGGGTCCGTCACCACGGCGGTGAGGAGATCGTGCAGGCCTTCTGCGTCCGTCGCCTCGACCGCGCCTCGGATCCCGACCGGGAGGCCGGCGAGCACCGGTACGCCCCGCACGGCGGCCTCCGCCACGAGGAGTCGGTCGGCGGGGCCGACCACGACGAGCGCGACCACCTCGTCGAGGTGGTCGCGGGCGTGCTGAGGCGTCCAGTCGACGACCTCGTGCTCGAAGCCGGCGTACCGGTCGTCGGCCCACCTCGCCGCCGGGTCGCCGTCCCCGCGGACCCACGCGACGGCAGGGGGCGGGAGCGTCGCTCCGGCAAGGACGGCGGCGACGAGTCCAGGTAGGGCATCGTCGTCGCCGGGCCCGGCCCCGACAACGGCGATGCGACCAGGGCCCGCCGGGCTCGACGGGCGGTCGGCGTCGTCGTCGCCCTCGGGACCAGCGACCAGCGGCTCGCCTACGCGGAGCAGCCGCGCCGGGGCGGCGCCCTGCGCCACGAGCGCCGCCGCCACCCGGTCACCGGCGACGAGGAACGAGCTCCCCGCGGACACCGCGCGATCGACCAGCGGCGCATCGTCGTCGCCCAGCCACACGGCCACCTCCCGGCCCGCGCGCGGCGGCAGCCATTCGAGCAACGCCACGGTGTCGGCCCCGCCCAGCACCAGGAGGTCTGCGTCCGCGAGGGGCGCCAGGAGGCGGCGCAGGCGCCGGCTCTTCCAGGCCCGGGCGAGGGGGGTGAGACGGGCGGCCGCGAGGGCACGGGCGGGCACCGCCTCGTTGATGGCGCCGGCGTCGAGGACGGCCGCGACGCGTCGGAACTCGGCCACGCGCTCCCCGGTCTGCCAGCAGACGACGGTGGGCGGTGCCCCGCGTGCCTCGGCCAGCCAGGAGACGAGGGTGAGCAGGGCGTCGGTGCGCACGTGGTCGCCGGCGTCGGGCACGACGACCACGGGCTCGCCCGGCACCGCGACCAGGCGCGGGACGGACGACCGGGGCATCGCCGGTCAGCGTAGGGGAGCGGGCCGACCGGCCGATCCGGCCGTCAGTCCAGCGGGGGGAGCGCGGGCCGTCCCCGCCCGGCCAGCAACGCGGCGTGGTCGGCCATGGCGAGGAGCTCGGCATCGCCCGAGGAGTTCCCGTAGGCCCACAGCTCGACGTCGTCGGCCTCGCCCGTGGCGGCCAGCCACTCGCGGAGGCGCACCTCCTTCTGCGGGCCGCGGACGTTGGGACGCACCATCTCGCCCGACAGGCGGCCGTCGGCGCCGACCGCCAGCTCGACGGCGATGACCTGGTCGAAGCCGAGGCGCTCGCCCAGGAGCGGGTCGAGGTAGGTGACGAGGGAGGCGGAGACGGCGACGAGCTCGTGCCCGGCCCGGCGGTGGGCCTCGACCCGCTCGCGCATCTCGGGACGCAGCACGCCCTCGAGGCGCTCGGCGTAGCTCCGGCCGAGATCGGCGAGGCGGTCGGGATCGTCGCCCCGGGTCAGGCGGCGCAGTAGCTGGGCCTTGGCGTGGTCCCGCCGGTGGACCTCGGCTTCGAGGCGCCACGGGGGGCCCACGGAGGCGGCGACCTGGAGGAGGCGCCGGCGCCCGTAGCTGCGGGCGAGGAAGGGGACCAGGGTGTCCCGCGGCGTCAGGGTGCCGTCGAAATCGAACGCCGCCACGCGGCGGGGGGTGCTCACCCGCCGGCGGGGGTGGGGGCGAGCAGCGTCTCGAGCGCGGGACCCAGCTCGGGCTGGGAGAACGCGTAGCCCGACTCGGTGAGCCGCTCGGGCAGCACCCGCTGGCTGGCGAGGAGGAGCTCGTCCACGAGCTCGCCACCGAAGAGGAGCTTGGGCCCGAAGCCGGGCACGGGCACGACGGTGGGGCGGTGCAGGGCGGCGCCGAGGGCCTCGGTGAAGGCCCGATTGGTGACGGGGTCGGGAGCGGTGAGGTTCACCGGGCCCTCGACCTCGTGGTCGAGCAGGTGGCAGATGGCGCCGACCTCGTCCTCGATGGCGATCCAGCTCATGTACTGGCGGCCGCTCCCGATGCGCCCCCCGAGCCCGACCTTGAACAGCGGGAGCTGCTTGGCCAGGACACCGCCGTGCGGATCGAGGACGATGCCGGTGCGGATGTGGGCCACGCGCACGCCGGCGGCGCGGGCCGGGTCGGCCGCGGCCTCCCATTGGCGGCAGACATCGGCGAGGAAGCCGTCGCCGATCGGGGAGGCCTCCGTCAGCACCTCGTCACCACGGTCGCCGTACCAGCCGATGGCGGAGCCGCTGATCAGCACCCTCGGCCCGTCGCCGGCCTCGGCCAGGCGCTCCGCGAGCAGCGTGGTGCCGGCGGTCCGACTCGTGAGGATCCGGTCCTTCTGGGCGGGCGTCCACCGCTTCTCGGCGATGCCCTCACCGGCGAGGTGGACCACGGCGTCGAGGCCGTCGAGGTCGGACGCCGCGAGCCGCCCGGCGCCCGGGTCCCACCGGATCTCGTCGGGCCCCTCGGGCGCGTGGCGGACGACCCGGACCACCCGGTGACCATCGGCGAGCAGCCGGGTGCGCAGCGCCTCCCCGATGAGGCCGGTCGAACCGGTGATGGCGATGTCCATCGCCCCAAGCTACAAGGGGCCTGTGGCGGGCGACCCGGTCCAGGTCGTGACGCTGGTGGCGCGGGTGGCCCCGGTCAGGGCTCCACGAGCTCGAGGCGGTAGCGCTGGTCGCCGTCGGTGGTCTCGGCGGCCCGGGTCGCCGTGCCGTCGTCGGCGACCTCCCAGCCACCGCCGCGCTCGGCGGTGTACCCCGCCTCGGGTGACACCGAGAGGGTCATCGTGTCCGGGTTCACCGTCGGCTGGTTGGCCACGGTGAGGCGGTAGGTGTCCGACGCGTCGATCGTGCCGGACAGGCGGAGCTCGATGGTGACGGTCTGCCCCGCGGGGATGTTGATCCTCGCCGAGTACACGAACATGCCGAACTCCTGCTCGGAGGTCATGAACTGGGCCCCCTCGCCCAGCGCCGACCGGGCGACGGCGTCGTCGAGCTGGAGCGGGCTGTAGACGGAGAAGTTCACGCCACTGGTGCCGAGCGGCGTGTCCCCGCCGCGGATCCGGTCGCCGCTGCTCAAGATCACGTCGGGCAGGCCGCTGGGCGGCGCGTTGTTGGCGATGGTGATGGTCGCGGTGGCCTCCACGGCGCCGGTGGTGGGGTCGTAGGAGGCGGCGTAGTCGATCGTGCGCTCCATGAAGATGTCGATCTTGTTGTTGGCCGCATTGTTGGTCACCAGCCCGAAGAGATCGCCGCCACGGGCGCGGGGGAACGCGCCGTCGAGGCCCACCTGCTCGAAGAAGGCCTGCTCGTCCTCGGCCGCGCCGAAGGCCATGAGTCGGCCCTGGTCGACCATGGGACCGAGGAGCTCGGTGACCTGGCGGGGGCCGGGGAGGTCGCCCGTGGTCAGGAGGTCGAAGGTCTTCTGCGTCGCCTCCTCCAGGAAGTCCTTGCGGTCGGCGCGCTGGTCGAAGGTGAGGTACTGCTGGCGCAGCAGGACGTCAGCGGCGTTCTCGGCGGTGAGGGGCTCGGGGTAGCCGGTCACGGTGATGGGGCCCGTGAAGTTCAACATGGCCTGGAGGGCGACCGGGTCGACGGCGATCACCCCGTCGACGGGCTGGCCGCCGGCCTGCGGGTACAGCTCCGAGAGCACCTGGCCGACCGACGGCATGTCCGGGGACAGCCCCGCGTCGCCCATGTAGTCGGGGATGTTGAAGCGGTCGTATCGGGCCAGGTACTCCTCGGGGCCGCTGAGGGTGGCGTTGTTGGCCCGGGCGGGCAGCTCGACGTCCTCGATGCTGCCCGAGCGCGTCAGCTGGAGGTCGCCGTCGATCGCGGTGAGCTCGCCGAAGCTGCCCATGAACCCGCCCAGCGAGCGGTTCTCGCTCGGGGTCAGGAAGGCCAGGAAGTAGTGGCGCTCGCCTTCGCCGCCGAGCAGGGCGGGAGCCAGCTCGACACCCTGGATGGCGATCTGCGCGTCGGGCAGGGCCCGGTCGACCTCGTCGTCGAACTTCTCGACGCGGGAGGCCAGCGGCTGGACCAGCCACGGGGACTGCACGGCGTCCACGGCGTCGGCCGCGCCCTGCAGCGCCGCCTCCGCGTCCCGGAGGGGCTGCTCGAAGCTGGCGACGAGATCGAGGTCGATGGCCCCGTCCTGGAAGCGCAACTCGTCCACGTCGGCGTCGGTGGCAGCCGCGGCGGCGGACGAGGCCAGCGAGGCGCCTTCGTCGCTCATGATCTGGACGGCGGCCGCCTGCTGGCCGAGGACGGGGACGAGACGGGCGGGCAGTGCCCACGGGGCCGTGAGGGTGTCGTGGGCCGTGCCGAACGAGGCGGCCGAGCGGGTGAACCGACGGGCGGCGACCGCTCCCTCACCGTCGCGGGCCTTGTCGAAGCCGTTGCGGGCCTGGGTGATCCCCGAGCTGAGGTCGGGCTGGGCGGAGAAGGCGGCGACCGCGAGACCCACGGCGGCGAGCCCGGCGACCACCACGAACACGGCGATCCCCCAGCCCCAGGCGTTGCGGGTGCGCGACGAGCACCGGCGCAGGCCCGACACGAGGACCGGCAGGGTGGCCGCGGCGGTGATGAGCGCGCTGGCGCCGGTCGGCTCGATGTCATGGAGGCGGAGCAGCACCTGGAGCGCGAGCGCGGCGACGACCGCGCCCACGAGGGGCTGGTACTCCCGGGACCGTCGGTCGAGGGCCGCGGCCACGAACGCGATCAGGAGCGCGGCCAGGCTGATGGCGAGGGCGACGCCACCCTGAGCGGCGGTGGCCGTGACCCCTGCGAGCACGAGCCAGGTCCATCGTCGGGCGCGTGCCGCCGCCAGCACGACCACCAGCGCGAAGCCGGCGGTCCAGGCGAGATCGCTGACGACCCAGCCGGTCGGCTCCGCGCCGCAGAAGGCCGCGGCCACGGCGGCGCCGACGGCGACGACCCACACCAGCGGGGCCACGAAGGCCGGCGGGGTGCGGGGGTCGTCGAGCGTGAGGGTGGGGGTGGAGGTCGCCAAGGGTTTCCGGGAGAGGGCGCGTCGGTGCCGCCGGATCCTACCGGTGGATGCCGCCGGGCTTCCGGCGGCCCGTGGGAGCAGGGCGGTAGCGTCGTCTCGACCATGGCGCCCCCCACCGTCAGCCTGTGCATCCCGGTGTACGAGCCGCAGCCCCGTCACCTCGAGCGCCTGCTGGCCTCGATCGCGGCCCAGGGTCATGACGGTCTCGACGTCGTGCTCACCGACGACTCGGCGACGCCTGGGCTCGACGCCCTCGTCGGGCGGGTGGGACTCGCCGACGTCACCGTCGTGCACAACCCGCAGCGCCTCGGCATGGTCGCCAACTGGAACGAGGCAGGACGTCGGGCCACCGGGGAGCTGATGATGGTGCTCGGCCAGGACGACGAGCTGGGGGACGGGCTGATCGGGCGCTACCTCGAGGCCTTCGCCGAGACCCCGGAGGCGGTGGCCTGCTCGTCGGGGGAGGTGTGGATCGACCACGACGACCGGGAGGTGGCGGTGCCCCGGCGCCCGAACCGACGCGAGCGCATCTTCGTCGCCCAGCGTCGGTACACGCTCGACCAGGACACCCTCGTGCGGCTGTGCCTGCGCAACGGCCAGGTGTACGGCGAGCCCTCGGCGGTCATGTTCCGCCGGGCGGCGTTCGAGGCGGTGGGCGGGTACCGGCAGGACATGGGCCACGTCGCCGACCTCGATCTCGTGCTCCGCCTCGCCGGCCAGGGGCCGGTCCGCTACCTCGCCGAGCCACTCGTGCGGCGTCGCCTCCACGGGGCCATGGCCACCGCCGACCAGCAGGCGAGTGGGGAGACCGCGGCGGCACGCGAGCGCCTCCACCGGGCGTGGGTCGACCACCCGGGCCTCTCCGAGCGTGATCGTCAGCGGGCCCGGGCCTCACTGGTCTCTTGGGCGGCCCGTGACGTCGTGAAGGCGCTCCGCCACCGCCGCTGGGAGGTCGCGCGGGGGCAGGCGGCCGTGGTGCGTCGCTACGCCAGGGTGGCGCCGACCGCGCTGTTCGAGAACGCCACCGAGCTGGTCACCGGCCAGAACCGCGACGCCCGCTGACGCGGGGCTCGCCGCGGGCCGAGGCCGTCGCCGGGTATCGGCTCAGAGGTCGAGCGCCGGCCGGGTGAGGCCCCGCACCTTGCGGGCGGCACGGCGCCACCCCTGCACGTGCCCGATGACGGCCACCCCGTCGCTGTCGGCGACGTAGATGGGGTCGTAGCGGCCGGGGTCGACGTTCGCGCTGCCCTCGCCCGAGCCCTGGTTGGCACTGGCCCCGGGGACGAGGGGGCCGCGGAGCTCGTTCTCGACGATGCGCACGTCCTGGGCGCCCAGGACCCGCACGAAGTTGTTGCGGCACCGACCGACCGAGTTGCGCACGACCCGCACACCGCGGATCGAGGCGCCCGTGCCGATGTCGTCGGCCACGGCGATGCCCGACGCGACGCCTCCGCCCCACAGCACGCCGGTCTCGTGGAAGCCGGCGTCGTCGACGCGGTTGGCCCGGATGGTCACCCCGCTCACGGGGCCGTAGTCGGGCATGGGGCGGATGCCGATGCCGCTGAGGTACGTCCCCGTCACCGTGTTCTCCTCGATGACCACCCGGTCGCAGCCGGCGAGCGCGATGCCGTTGGACCCCGCTCGCTCGATGCGGTTGCGACGCACGATCACGTCGGTGCACTGGTCGGGGTTCCACCAGTTGCCACCCCAGATCGCGATGGCGTCGTCGCCGGTGTCCGCGCACGAGCAGTCCTCGACGAGCACGTCGTGGCAGCCGATCAGGTGGATGCCGTCGGTGCACATGTCGTGGACGTGGACGTCTCGGAGGGTCACCCCGGTGCAGCTGTTGACGTGGAAGCCGATGCGCGGGCCGTTGCACACCTCCACCCGCTCGGCCCGGAACCCGGTGAGGTCGCGGAGGTGCACGTTCATGTCCGCGCTCGTGCGGTTGCCCGGGTCGGGGAGGTTGGAGGTGATGGTCAGATCGCTGATGGAGGTGTCGAGGCCGCCCCCGAAGCGGCCGTCGCCGTGGATGCTGATGCGCACCTTGGGGTACTCGACGTGGTCGAGCAGCACCACCGTCTTGCCGGGGCCGTCGCCGCGGATGTGGAAGCGGCTGAAGGGGAAGGAGTGGTGCCGGTCGTAGCCCGGCAGCGCGCCGAGGCGGTACGTGCCGGCGGGCAGGTACAACGTCGCCCCGGCGTCGGTGTCGAAGGTGGGGCGGGCTGTCCGGAACCCGTCGAAGTCCTTGAAGCAGGCGTCGAGGAGCACCGCGGGCCCGTCGTTGGCCACGCCGTCGCCCACCGCCCCGAACTCGGTGACGTCGAGCACGACGGGTCCGGGGGCCACGGGCGGCGAGGGTAGCCGTGAGGTGGGTCGGCGATCCGGATGCGACCGCGCTCAGATGAAGTCGGAGATGCGGGTTTCCACCGACCGGGTGTAGGCCACGGCGCCGACGAGGAGGGCGAGCCCGAGGGCCAAGTGGACGCCCAGCAGGGCGAGGTTCGGGACGTGGCCGCGCAACACGGCGTCGCGGAACGCTTCGATGGACACGGCCAGGGGGCTCACCCACGCGGTCCACCGGAACGCCGGTGGCAGGATCGCGGCGTCGTACATCACCGGCGTGGCGAAGAAGCCGACGCGCACGACGAGTTGCACCACGTGGGGGATGTCACGCACGAACGCCGCGAGGACGCCCGCCAGGATGCCGAGCGCGGACGCCCACGCGATGAGCACGAGCAAGGGGAGGGGGAACAGCACGACGGTCCAGGTCGGTTCGATTCCCTGGACCAGAGCGAGGATGAACACGGTCACGAGCCCGATGCCGAGATCGGCCAGCGAGGCACCGACCATCGACAGCGGCAGGGCCTCCTTCGGGAAATTCACCTTGGTGACCAGGTCCCTCGACGAGATGAGACTCGAGGCCGACGAACCGAGCGACGTGGCGAAGAAGGTCCACAGGACGAGGCCGCTCCAGGCGAGGCTCAGGTACGGGATGCCCTCGCCGCTGACGTCGAAGCTCTGGGTGAGCACGATGCCGTAGACGACCAGTACCGCGATCGGGCTGATGAGGGCCCACGCGATGTCCAGGACGCTCTGCCGGTAACGGGTGCGCAGCTCGCGGGGGGCGAGCACCCGGACGAGCTCGAACGTCCAGCGCGCCCGCCCGACGGGCCCGGTCGGGAACGACCCGGCCACCGGGAGCGCAGCAGGGGTGACGGCATCCGGTGGCCCTCCGACGGGTGCACCGGCAGCGACCATGGGCGCATACAGTTGCACAGTGCTGCCCGGGGGTGAAGCCGGAGACGACGGCCTCTACGCCCAGCTCGCCCGTCGACGCGGCCTCGGCGAGGTGGTGGTCGAGGAGCGGGAGGAGACCGCCGACGGGACGCGCCAGTGGTACGGCGTGTACCGGTGGGAGCCCGTTCGGGCGGCGCTGGCCGACGAGGGCCTCTCGGCCTGCCTCTACCACGACGAGATGGGCCTCGGCCGGCGCTACGGCGAGGTGCTGCTCGGCATGGACGCTCCGGACCATCGCCACCACCGCGGGGTCCTCCAAGCGTCGTTCTCCCGCGCCGCACTCGGCGGGCGTCTGCGCACGGCCGTCACCGCGCCCGTCGACGCCGCGATCGACGCCCTGGCGGGCGAGGACGGCGCTGATCTGTTCTCGGCGCTGTGCGAGCCGGTCCCGGTGCGTGTGCTCACCGCGCTCCTGGGCCTCTCGGACGAGTGGGCGGATGCCCTGATGGAGCAGGCGGTGGTGCTGGCCCGGAGGGACCCGGGGCGTGCGGTGGTCGTCGCCGACGCGCTCCGGGAGCGGCTGGCTCCGGTCATCGACGAGCGACGATCGGCTCCTGCCGCCCACGACCTGGTCTCCGTCCTCGCCCACGGCACCGTCGCCGGCCGCCCCCTCACCGATCTCGAGGTCTTCAGCCACGTGCGCCTGCTGGCCATCGCCGGGACCGACACGGTCACCCGTGGCCTCGGCAACCTCCTCTCGGGCCTCCTCACCCATCCCGACCAGCTCGAGGCCGTCCGGCGCGACCCGGGCCTGGCCCCCGCCGCCGTCGAGGAGGCGGTGCGCTGGGAGTGCCCCGCGGTCTCCGTGCCGCGCATCGCCCGCCGTCCGGTGCGCCTCGCCGGGACGACCATCCCCGAGGGCGCGGCGGTGCGAGTGGTGCTGGGGGCGGCGAACCACGACCCGGACCGCTGGCCCGACCCCGATCGCTTCGACATCCGACGACCGGCAAAGCCCAATGCCGGCTTCGGCATGGGCGTGCACGCCTGCCTGGGCGTGCACCTGGCCCACGTGCTGCTCGAGCACAGCCTGACCGCGCTCTTGGCGACGTTCCCCAGGCTCCGCCGTGATCCCGACGCCCCCCCGCCCCGCGTCGTCGGCATCGACCTGCGCGCTCCGGATCACCTCTACGCCCGTTGGGACTGACCCTCGGCAGCCTCGGTGGCCGAGGGGTCCCGTACAGTGTCGCCCCAGGAGGTCGTACGAGTGGGTGTGATGCCTGAGGCGGGCTTCGTGGTCCGCGATGGTGGCCGGTGGTGGTCCGCGCCGGTGCCCGGCTCGTCCCCGGCCCCGTGGGATCTGGAGGGGCTGCTCGCAGCCGTCGGCGGTGCGCAGGATCGGCCGATCGCAGCGGCGCGAGGTGTCTCCAGCAGTCCCCTCGGCGACCTCGAGGTGCTGCTCCCCGTGTGGGCGTGGGTCGGACGCATCGTCCCCGGCGGGGTGGAGCTCGAGGGGGCGGGCGGAGGCCGGCTCCTGCTCACGGGCGAGGACCTGGTCGTGCTCGACGTGCTTGACCCAGGCGGGACGGCGGAGGAGGTGGTCGGGCGTGCGCAGCGGGCGGGCGTCGCCGACGCCGGTTCACGACTCGCGTCGCTCACCCACGAGGGTCTCGTGCGGCGCCTCCCCGAGGGAACCGACGTCCCGGTGCCGTCGGCCCCGGCCGTCGCCGCCGCGGCCGCGGACCCCGGTCCCTTCCACGACGGATCGTCGGGCCCTTCCTTCGCGGCGCCGGCCCCCCGGCCCGGGGCGGCGAGCGATCCGGGCGCCACCGACGGGCGCGTGCCCGTCCACGCCGTGTGGCAGGAGCGG
The DNA here is from genome assembly GCA_016794585.1 of Acidimicrobiales bacterium. NCBI lineage: Bacteria > Bacillati > Actinomycetota > Acidimicrobiia > Acidimicrobiales > Acidimicrobiales bacterium. The sequence continues at coordinate 32,214 of JAEUJM010000003.1, read as the reverse complement.
GTCGGCCCGGTCCTCGCCCTCGGCATGCTCACGGCCGCGGCCCGGGCATGGGACGGCGGCGCCTTGGCCGGGCGCTACCTCATCGGCCGCCCGGAGACCGCCGAAGCGTGCCTCGCGTCGCTCGCCGACGGCACCGGGCCCGCCGTGCTGCTCTGCTCGAACTACGTCTGGTCGCTGGAGGACAACCTCGACCTGGCGCGCCGGGCGAAGGCGCTGCGCCCCGAACTGGTGGTCATCCACGGCGGCCCGAGCACGCCCAGCTACGACGGCGACGCCCGGGCGTTCCTGTCGGCCCACGGCGACGTGGCCCATGTGCTCGTGCGCGGCGAGGGGGAGGTGACGCTCTGTCGTCTCCTCGAGGCACTCACGACCTCCCTACCCGCGCTCGACGGGGACCGCCTGCGCTCCATCCCCGGGCTGATCTTCCGGGACCCCGTCGATGGCGCCGTCGTGCGCACGGCCGAGCCGGAACGGGTCGCCGACCTGGACGCCTTGCCGTCGCCCTATCTGACGGGGGAGTTCGACCACATTGACCCCTCGGCCTGGCTCTTCGCCGTGTCGATCGAGACGAACCGTGGCTGTCCCTACGGGTGCTCGTTCTGCGACTGGGGGTCGGCGACGCTCTCGCGCCTGCGGAAGTTCGGGGTGGACCGGGTGCTCGCCGAGCTCCGATGGGTGGCCGATCGCGGCATCGCCGGCGTGCAGCTCTGCGATGCGAACTTCGGCATCCTGGCTCGCGACGTCGACATCGCCGCCGGTCTCGCCGACATCAGCCGCGGGCGCGGAGCGCCTCGCATCGTCGCCTTCACGCCGCCGAAGAACACCACCCGCCACATCACGAAGATCTTCGACGCCGTCCTCGACGCCGGCCTGCTCGTATCGACCGCCATCTCCCTGCAGACCATCGACGAGGCGACGCTCGATGCCGTCGACCGGTCGAACATCTCGACCGACCTGTACCTGGCGCTGGCCGCCGATCTCCGCCGCCGGGGCCTTCCCCTCACCGGCGACCTGCTCATCGGGCTGCCCGGCCAGACCTACGACTCGTACCGGGCCGACCTCCAGTTCTTCCTCGACCACCAGATCTCGCCGCGCAGCTGGTCGCTGCGCGCGCTGCCCAACGCCCCCCTGAACGACCCCGGGTACCGGGCCCGCTTCGGGATCGAGACGGGCGCGGACCGCATCATCACGGCGACCTCGACCATGTCCCACGAGGACCGGCGCCGGATGCTGACACTGCGGAAGATGCAGGTGATCGCCGACCAGTACGGCGTGCTCATCCACGTGCTGCGCTTCCTCCAGTGGGACCACGGAGTGGCGGCGACCGCGGTGCTCGACCATCTCCTCGACGTGGTGGCGGGCTCGCCCGACCGCTTCCCGCTGCTGAGCTGGGTCTTCGCCTACTTCGACCTGCACGCCACGGTGCCGGTGGGCTGGGGAGCGTTCTACGACGAGGTGGGCCGTCTGCTGGAGGAGGACTTCGGCCTCGACCCGGGGGCGTCGGACGTCGCCACCGTGCTGGCCGTGCAGCGGGCCCTCATGCCGGCGCCGCAACGGAACTTCCCCGACACGGTGACGCTCGCCCACGACTACGTCGCCTACCACCGCGACGCCACCGCCGGACTATTCGCCACCGGTCACGCCTCGGGGCCCGATCGTCCGCTGCGCTCTCACCCTCAGGCCGAGCTCACCGTGACGGGCGACCCCCTGCACCTGTGCAGCGGAGGGCTGCGCTTCGCCGGCGACAGTCGTGACGAGGCCATGCTCGGTCAGTTCTGGCTCGGGGTGGGCAGCTCGCACGAGCTCCTGAGCCCCCTCACCCGTGTCGCGCCGGCCACCCGGGACCTCGAGCTCGCCGCCGCCGGCGACCGCGCGGCCGCCGGCACCCCTGTCAGGGTCAGGGCCACGATCGGATGACCGCCACCTTCGTGGTCCGCCATCCTCGGGGCTGGGCGCTCGGCGCGGTGACCGATACCGCACCAGCGGTGGCCTCGCTCGGAGACGTCTTGGACGCCCTCCGGCGCGCCGGCGCCACGCCGGCCGGGCCGGCGGGTGGTGAGCGGACCTCGCCGGGGGCGTCGCCGGTCGTCCCGCTGGCTCCGTCCGACGTCGTGGCGCCGGTCTGGCGGTGGGTCGGCGCCGTGACCGCGGACGGGGTGGTGATCGAGGGCAACGACGGCGTGGAGCGGGTGCTCGACCAGGACGACCTGCGCCTGCTCGATCGCCTCGACGGGCCGAGGGTCGTCCGGGAGCTCGCGGAGCTCACCGGGGTCCACGACGCCGCGGCGCGCCTCGGCGACCTCGCCGCCGCGGGGCGCCTGCGCACCCTCGCGCCCGGAGCACCCGAGCCGTGGGCACTACCCGGTCCCGACGACGTCGACGTCGTGGGCGACCTGGGTCCCGACCTCCGCCTCCCGCCGGAGGATCGTCGCTGTCCCACCGACCCCGCGAGGATCGGTGTCCACGCCGTGTGGCAGGAACGGGTCGGTCCCGCGCTGGCGCTGGGGATGCTCACCGCCTCGGCCAGGGCGTGGCGGGGCGGGGCGCTCGGCGAGCACTACGACATCCGCCGTCCCGAGACCCCCTCGGAGTTCCTGGGGGCGCTCGCCGGCGGCGAGGGCCCGGCCGTCCTCCTCTGCTCCAACTACCTGTGGTCGTTGGACCACAACCTGGAGGTGGCCCGCCGGGCCAAGGAGCTCCGCCCGGGCCTCGTGGTCGTCCACGGGGGGCCCAGCACCCCGAAGTACGAAGACGACGCGGCGAGGTTCCTGGAGACCCACGGTGACGTGGCCGACGTCCTGGTGCGGGGCGAGGGGGAGCACACCCTCTGCATGCTGCTCGAGGCGCTGGCGCCGACCCTGCCGGCGCTCGACCGCGATCGGTTGCGCGACGTCCCCGGTCTGACGTTCCGGGACCCGGTCGACGGCGCCGTCGTGCGGACCGCCGAGCCGGAACGGGTGGCCGATCTCGATGCCTTGCCGTCGCCCTACCTGACGGGGGAGTTCGATCACATCGACCCGGGTGCCTGGCCCTTCGCCGTGTCGATCGAGACGAACCGCGGGTGCCCGTACGGCTGCACCTTCTGCGACTGGGGCTCGGCCACCCTCTCCCGCATCCGCAAGTTCTCCGCCGAGCGGGTGCTGGCCGAGTTCGAGTGGGTGGCGGCGCGAGGCATCCCCGGCCTCCAGCTCTGCGACGCCAACTTCGGGATCCTCGCACGCGACGTCGACCTCGCCCGGGGCCTCGCCGACATCCGGCGTCGCACCGGCAGCCCGACCGGGCTCGGCTTCACCCCACCCAAGAACACCACGCGCCACATCACCCGGATCTTCGACGAGGTGATGGACGCCGGCTTCCTGATCTCGACGGCGATCTCGCTCCAGAGCATCGACGAGCAGACCCTTGCGGCGGTCGACCGCTCGAACATCTCGACCGATCACTACCTCGCCATGGCCGCCGACCTGCGCCGGCGCGGCCATCCCCTGATGGGCGACCTCCTGCTCGGCCTTCCCGGGCAGACCTTCGAGTCGTACCGCCGCGACCTCCAGTTCTTCGTGGACCACCAGATCATGGCCCGTACCTGGGTGCTCAAGGTGCTGCCCAACTCACCGTTGAACGAGCCGGGCTACCGCGCCCGGTTCCGCCTGCGCATCGACGATCAGGGCCTCGTGACCTCGACCGCCCAGCTGTCGCCGGCCGAGCGTGACCGGGCCCTGGCGCTGCGCCGGGCGGAGATCATCGCCAACCGGCTCGGGGTGTTGCGCCACGTGGGCTGGTTCCTCCACTGGGATCACGACATCACCCTGACGGCGCTTCTCGACCACCTGCTGGCGGTCACGGCCGCCACCCCGGAGCGGTTCCCGCTCCTGACCTGGTTGTGCGCGCAGTTCGACCTGCACCCGACCGCGCCGGTCGGTTGGCGGGCGTTCTACGGCGAGGTGGGACGACTCCTCGCGGAGGACTTCGGCCTCGATCCGGCGGCGTCGGATCTGCTTACGGTCCTCCGGCTGCAACGGGCCCTCATGCCCGCCCCCGGGAGGCGGCTCCCCCAGACGGTCGAGCTCGACCACGACTACGAGCGCTACCACCGCGAAGGGTCGGCGACCCTCCTCACCACGGGTCGGGCGTCGACGCCGCCGCGACCCCTCGCCGCCTACCCGCCGGCCACCTTCACGGTCACCGGCGATCCATTGCAGCTGTGCGAGCTTGGCCTGCACTTCTCCGGGGACAGTCGCGATCTCGTGTTCGAAGGGGACTTCGCCATCGGCCAGAACACCGCCAACGAGCTGGCCTCGCCGCTCATGGTGCGCCTCCCGGTGTTCAGCGGGGCGGCGCCCAGGCCGGTCGACGCGACCGACGCCGCCCTCGTCGGGTGAGCGGCGGGCGCCCCACCGTCCGTGTCCGGGGGCTGTCCAAGGCCTACGGCGCACCGGGCGGACGCACGGGCATGGGGGCCGCCCTGCACCCGGGGACCGACCCCGAGGTCACCGAGCTCGCGCTGCGGGCCATCGACCTCGACGTGGAGTGTGGCGAGTCCCTCGGCATCATCGGGCCGAACGGCGCCGGCAAGTCGACCCTCCTGAAGATCATCGCCGGCATCACGCGTCCGACTGCGGGATCGATCGAGGTCGTCGGCACCGCCCGCTCCGTCATCGAGCTCGGGGCAGGGTTCCACGACGATCTCACCGGCCTGGAGAACCTCCGGTGCCTCGGGGTCCTCCACGGCCAGACGCTCGCCCAGATCGACGAGGCGACGGAGCGGGTGGTTGCGTTCGCGGGCCTCGAGGACGCCATCGACCTCCCGATGAAGCAGTACTCGATGGGCATGCGCGCCCGCCTGGCCTTCGCGGTCGTCACCGACGTGCGTCCCGACGTCCTCGTCGTCGACGAGGTGCTGGCCGTCGGCGATCAGGACTTCCAGGCGAAGTGCTTCGCCCACATCGGGGCGATGGTCGCCGAGGGGACCACCCTCGTCTTCGTCTCCCACGAGATGGGCATGGTCGCCACCGTGTGCGGACGCGTCATCCAGCTCCGCAACGGCAGGATCGTCGATGACGGCCCCACCCGAGAGGTGATCGAGCGCTACCTGACCCGGTCGGCGGCACGCATCCCTGCGGACCGCGGGTCGACCGCACGGCTCCACCCCGTGGGCGTGGAGACCGGGGCCACCGGACCCGACTCGCTGCGGGTGACGGTCGACGTGGACCTGGCGGAGCCTCTGGCGAACCCGGCGATCGGCTTCGACGTCGTGCTCCCGATGGTGGCGCCCGACCAGGTCGTCAGCTCGTCCACCGAGGCGCTGGCGTCGCTGTCGGCGCCGGGCCGCTACCGCCTCACCGGGTCGACCGACCAGGTCTGGGGCGTGGGGCGGAACATGCGCTTCGTGGTCAGCCTCGTCGACCGTGAGCGCCAGCGGGTGCTGGACCGCACGGCCCTCGATGCCGAGGTCGTGGGCGAGCTGGCGGGTCGCCGTCTCACCTCCATGGGCGTGGCCATGACCGTGCCGATGCGCTGGGAGCTGCACCCCGAGTCCGAGGACGGCCACGCGGGTCTGCGCAGCTCCGGCGGGTCGCGTCGTTCGCTCCACCCTCCGGTCGTCGTGCTCGACGGGGTCACGAAGCGCTACCGCTCACGCACGCACGGGGCGTCGCTTCGGCCCGCGCTCCCGGGTCGGTCCGGTGCGCTCCGCCACCCCGACGTGATCGCCCTCGATGGCCTCCGGGCCGAGATCGGTCCCGGCGAAGCGGTCGGCCTCATCGGCCCCAACGCCTCGGGCAAGACGACCCTGCTGCGGGTCATCGCCGGTGTCACCGCCCCGGACGCGGGCACCGTGGCCGTCCGCGGGCGGGTGGTGTCGCTCCTCGAGCTCGGCTCCGGGTTTCTGGGGGACCTCACCGGCCGTGAGAACCTTCGTGTGCTCGGTCGGCTGATGGGGGTCGCCGCCCGCGACCTCGACGATCACGTGGACGAGGCCGTCGAGCTCGCCGGCCTCGGTGCGGTCATCGATCATCGACTGAAGACCTACTCGACGGGCATGACCGCACGGCTCGGCCTGTCGATGGCCCTCGTGTGCCCGGCGGACCTGCTCCTCATCGACGAGGTGCTCGCGGTGGGCGACGAGGAGTTCCGGCGGGTGGCCATCGACCGACTCGCGGCGCGGGGACGCGAGGGTCTCTCGGTGGTGTTCGTGTCCCACGACCTGCAGCTGATCGAGCAGGTGTGCGAGCGCGTGCTCCGCCTCGATGGCGGCCGCTGCGTCGATGACGGCCCGACCGATGTCGTCGTCGGGGCCTATGCCGGGACGAGCTGGGCCGGCGGCGCCCATGACGCGGAGGGAGGCGTGCGCCTTCCCCGGTTGGACGTGGACCGCCGGCACGTGCCGAACGGAGGCACCCTGACCGTCGAGGGGGTGCTCTTCGTGGACGAGCCCGTCCCCGATGCCCGCCTCGAGGTGGCCCTTCGCTCGCCACCGCACAGCCGGGACATCGTGCTCTCGTTGGAGGAGCGCGAGGCCCTGAGCGCCGTCATCGAGACCGTGGTCCTCCCAGGCGAGGAGCTCACCCAGGCCGGCCGGTACCGCTATCGGTGCACCGCCTCGGTCGGCCGTCTGGTCGGCGTGGTCGACGTGGTGGTCACCGCCGTGGACCAGCACCGTCAGGTGGTCCTCGCCGAAGCGTGGGAGCAGGTGGTCATCGGATCACCCGAGGCGGGTTCGCACGTGACCTTCGTTCCGGGCATCGACTGGACGGTGCAGCGCCTCGAGCAGGGGTGACGGGAGGACCCCGGCGGGGGACCTGTCAGACTGGGGGGCCATGGTCGACGAACCCAACGTCACCGATCGGGTCCTCGTCGATCCCGCGCTCGACGAGGAGCTGGCCCGGTCCGGCATCGTGTCGCTGGCGTTGGCCGACCGTGAGGAGCTGGCGGCCGTCGAGGCCTCGTACTGGGAGCTCGTGCCGGAAGGGGAGTCGGGCATCGTGCTCGACTACCTGCGACGGGACCGCGGCCTCGTCCGCAAGCTGGCCGATCTCATGGCGCCGGTTTGGGAACGGGTGGTGCCGCAGGTGTTCGAGCACCACTACCCCGTCTACACCTCGTTCGTGGTCAAGCACCCGGGCGAGGGCTCGAGCCTCTATCTCCACCGGGACCTGCACGTCGACGACGAGCGCCACCGCCGCACCTTCGCCCTGTGGATGCCCCTCACCGACACCGGCCCCGAGCTCGACAACGGCCCACTGGCGTTCGTCCGGGGCAGCGAGCACATCCGCTACGGCGGATTCGGCCCGAACGCGGCCGGGGTGTTCTCGCCCTACGACACCTACCTGCGCTCGCGCCTCGAGCCCTTCTCGGTGCCCGCCGGCTCGGGACTGGTCTACGACGCCAAGCTGCTCCACGCCTCGGCGCCGAACCGCACCGATCGGGCGCGCGTCGCCGTCGGCTGCCTCCTCGCCCGACGAGACCAGCCCGTCACCCAGGTCTTCGCCACGGGGCGGCGCCACCGCCAGGTGTTCGAGGTCGACCGCGAGTACTTCATCGACCACGGCCCCGAGGCCATCGCCCGCGACGGCATCCCGGCGCACTACCCGCTGATCGACGAGTACGACGAGGACCCGGCGACGACGCGATCCGAAGTGCTGGGCCCCGTGCTGGACGATCCTTCGGTCGAGCGCGAGGTGATCGTGCCCCACGACCTCGAAGCGCTCGCCGGGCGCCGTCAGCCCCTGTCGGTGCGGGAGGGGCCCCGGCCCGCCCACGGGCACGACCTCGCCATCGCCGCCGCCGACCTCGCGCCGCCGCCCCCGACGATCGCCGGCGGTGTGGCGCTCGAGGCCACGCCCGGCGTCGGCGCCGTCGAGTTGGTGGGTGGCCGGCGACGAGTGGGCGAGGTCCCCGAGGCGGTGCCCGACGTGGTGGTGCCGCTCGGGCCGCTCCGCACCGTTGCGGCGACGCTGGTCGTGCTCGACCCGTCTTCCCGGGCCGTGCTCACGGCCCCCGGCGGTCGGCGCCACGAGCTCGTCGTCCTGGAGTGCCCGGCGGTGCGTTCCGGCGCCGTCCACCACGACCACGTGGCCGAGCTCGACCTCGGCCGCTGCCTCGACCTCCCGCCGGGAGAGTCGGTCCACGTGTGGAACGAGGGGCCGGGGCCGCTCGTGGTGGTCGTGCGGGCGAGTCGCCGCTGACGGTCAGGCCCCGCCGACGGTCTGGCCCTGCGGACGGTCAGGCCCCGGTCGCTCGCACCGGGGTGGCCCCGAGGACGACCGGGGTCGGGCGAGGTACGCCCGGATCGGTCAGCTCCTCGTCGGCCAGGTCGGCGGGCCGGGCCTCGTGCAACCCGACGAACGAGCTCGCCGCGGCAGCGACCTCGGGGACGTTCGCCACCAGCGGGGAGTCGAGCTCCCAGTGGCCGACGATCCAGAAGCGCTCGGTGAGGACCTCGTTGCGAGGGTCCTCGTTGACGGTGATGCCGTGGCCGCAGCTGTCGAGCGGGTCGCCGTAGACCGTCAGCGGGGCCGGCCCGTAGTCGGCCAGGCGGCCGCCGCGGCTGGGGGTGCCGTCGGCCCAGAGCCCCCGGGTGTGGTCCCGTTCGTACGCCGCGACGTCGTGGGGCAGGTCGAGGGTGGCGGGGAAGCGGCGCCCGAGGTCCGGCAGCACGAAAGACTGGGCGGCCAGGACGGCGTCCCGGTCCGCCGAGGGCCCGATGCCGAACTCCTGCTCGAGGAAGGTGCCGACCTCGGCGAAGAAGGCCGACCAACCGACGGGGACCGCGTTGAAGAAGTCGAAGTAGCGGGCCACCCAGTTCAACAACGGATACCGCTCGGGGTCGTGTTCGCTGCGCTCGACGATCCGCCCGATGACGGCCATGGCGGGGACCCCGTGGTCCCACTGGGCGTAGCGCACGACGTGACGGAGGATGCCGAAGCGCTCGAAGGCGGTGTAGGCGTGGCGCAGGCGCATCATCGTGCGGCGGTCCTCGCGGGAGAACGTCGACGTGGCGACCACGACCTCGTGTTCGTCGGTCTCGATGCCCCAGCGCTCCCGGTACGCGGGGTCGTTCATGGGTGCGTTGGGCAGCAGCTCGGTGATCCACATGCGCGCCGGGATCTCGTGGTCGATGCAGAACTGGAGGTCCTCGGCGAACGAGTCGACCGTCTGGCCGGGGAGCCCCACCATGACGTCGGCATCGAGGGGTAGACCGCGGCGGCGGAAGGCGGCGGCGAGGGCCAGGTAGTGGTCGGTGGAGATGTTGGTGCGCTCGACGGCGTCGAGGGTGGCCTGGTCGCGGGTCTGCATGGCCAGGGAGAAGTGGGCGATGACGCCGGCCTCGACGAGTCGGTCGAGGATGGCGGTGAGGTGCTTGGTGGTGTTCTTGGCCACGTTGAAGCCGAAGTGGCGGGGGTTACCCAGCTCTTGCTTGAGCGCACCCATGCGTTCGGCGATCTCGACGTCGCGGGCGATGATGCCGAAGTTGGCGTCGGTGATGGTCCAGGCGTGAAGGCCGCGCTCCGCGGCCCAGCGCATCTCGGCGTCCACCCGTTCCATGTCGAACTTGCGGATGCGCGACAGGGTGCTCGAACCCCAGTCGCAGAACGTGCAGCCGTACGGGCAGCCACGGTTGGATTCGAAGATCAGCCCGAGGAGGCCGCTGGGGACGTTCCAGGCATCCGCCGGCAGGTGGTCGAACTCGCCGGTGAGGTAGGGGGACGGCAAGGCGTCGAGGTCGGCGATGCGGTCTCGGTCGTCGGTGCGGACCACCGCGCCGGTGGCGGGGTCCCGGTAGCTGAGGCCGGGGACGTCGCGGAGTCGGTCGAGCTCGGGGGCGGGGAAGGTGGGGCCCAGCGCCTCGAGGATCGCCACGAGCGTGTCTTCGCCCTCACCCCGGACGGTGACGTCGACGAGACCCTCGTGCTCGGCGAAGAACCGGTCGACGTCGCCGGGGTACTTGGGGGTGCTGGGCCCGCCGTGGATGATGACCGCGCCGGGGCACAGCTCGCGTGCCTTGCGGGCCAGATCGAGGTCGCGGTCGAGGGACCAGACGTAGTTGGAGAGCAAGACCACCGCCGGCCCGTCGCGGCCGGCGAGGTCGGCGAGGAACGACGCCGGCTCTTCCTGGCGTCGGATCTCGTACCAGTTCGAGAGCCCGCCCCCGTCGTGGGTGCGGGCCGCGGCGGTGAGCATCCCGAGGGCGAGCACCGGACCGGTCTCGACCGGCCACACGGCGTACACCGGCACGGGGCCGGCGGGGCCGCCGGGGAAGGGGTCGTCCAGGTACGTGAAGGGCGCGGTGAGACCGTTGCCGCCGACGCCGCCGTACGCCGCGCCCCCGGCAGGGACCGGCTCGGAGGCGGGGCCAGAGCCTTCCCCACGTGCTTCGGCTGCGTCCGTGACGGACCGTGCGTCGGTGGGAGCCGGAGCGTCGGTGGGGGGCGGGACTGGGTCGATGGCGTCGTCGGCGGGTGCGGCCGTGATTCCTGCGTCCTGAGCGGCTGACGCCGGGTCCGGCGCGTCGGGTGAGGCGGCGTCGGCGATCATCGCGGAGGATGTCGGCCTGTTTCGGCGTCGTCCCCACCAGCGGCGGGTCTTCGGGGCATCTGCTGGGGCCGGTGCGGGTGCGGTCTCGACGACCGGGCCCTCGGCGTGGGTGTCGAGGACCGAGGGGACGGGCGTGTCGGGTCCGGTCTCCGGTGCCGCAGGCGGCGCTTCGCGGCGAGGGACCTGGACGCGGCCGGCGTCGGCCAAGCGGGCGAGTCGTCGGCACAGGCGGGTGCGATCAGGCGCCTCGTCGCCCAAGCGGGCCGTGACGGCGTCGAGCACCTCTGCCACGGTCACCCACCGATCGATCGTGGCGAGCAGCCGCAGGTCGAGGCGGTCGAGGGGGAGCGGCTCGCCGTCGGCGGCCTCGAGGACGAGCGCGCCGCCGGCGAGTCGACCCACGACGACGGGGTGAGGCTCGAGCACGGTGCCCTCGCCGAGCGGCTCGGGGAGCTCGCCGACCGCGGTCGGGTCCTCTCCGAGGAGGGCGAGGAGCTCCTCGGTGTCGATCCACCTCGCGTCGTGGCGGCGGGCGGGCGTGACGGCCCAGCGGTCGATGGCGCGCACGACGAGCGTGCCGTCGCCCGCCTCCAGCGTGTCGCCGCTCCCCGCATCGGCCATGGTCAGACGGTACCGGAGCACGCCCCGGCGACCTCGAACGGCGGTCGCCTCCTCGCCGTCACTCAACCGTTGAGCGCCTGGTAGAGCTCGGCGTTGCGTCGCAGCGCGGCGCCGTAGCCCGGGATGAGGTGGTTGCTGGCCCACTGGACGGCGGCGTTCACCCGGCCGTCGATTCCGGGGAGGGGGCGCAGGACGTCACCGATGATCAGAACCCGTGGCCGATCGGAGCGGTTCCATGCGGCGTGGGGGAGGGTGTCGTCGAAGATGACGGGCGCGCCGTCGGCGAGCGACAGGGCCCGGCCCTCGATCTCGTGGCCGGAGCCCTCGGGGCAGTCCACCCCCACGAGCAGGTTGAGCGCCCCGGCGTTCACTCCGGCGTGCGGGGGCAGCTCCGCCCCGGGGCCGAGCACCGACCAGATCGCGCTCAGCAGGTCCGGGATCTCGAGCAGCGCGGCCACGGTCTGCGGGAAGTGCGCGGCGAGCGGTGGTCGGGGCCGGCGCCGGCTGATGAGGGCTCCGGCCTTCCACCAGCCGCCGACGTTGCCCTGCCACCCTCCGAGGAGGTCCTCGATGTGGGGGATGCGGCCCCCTGCTGCGGTGAAGGCCTGCCACTCGCCGACGATGGCGGGATGGGCATCCCGGACCCGGCGGTGCCAATCCGTGCCCTCGATGGGCCGGGGGTTGGGGGCCGCGCCGTCGGTCCGGCGGATGCGGGCGGTGTTCCAGGTCACGGCGCGGGTGGCGGCCGTCGCGAGCAACTGGCGCCCGTCCACGTGCTCAGGCGTCGACGGGATCGCCGGCAGACTCGCCGACGGTGGTACCGGCGGACGCGCCGTCCTCGGCGTCGGCCGCCCGCGGGTCGGTCTCGAGCTCGAAGCCCGCGAGTCGGTCGGCCTCGAGCGAGACCCGCACGCCGTAGCCGTAGGCCAGTCGGGTGCCGAGCCACACACCGAAGGCGAGCACCGACAGGCCGATGAGCGACACCACGAGGGGGAGCGGCGCCACCGGGTCGTGCCACTCGAAGTCCGAGCCGCGGCGGATGAGGAACGACACCGCGAACAGCACGAGGCACGTGTCCATGGCGAGCAGGTGGCGCACGCCGGTGCGGAACGCCGGCGTGTCCCGGGGGACCCGCACCAGGTCGGCGAGGCCGATGGTGGCGGCGACCACGCCCACCGCGACGCCGGCGCCGGTCAGGACGTAGGCGCCCCGGGCGTAGACCCACGCCGTGTCCGCGAGCTGTGAGATGAGGTCGAAGCCGAGCGCACACACCCAGGCGCCGATCGCCACCGAGGCGACGAGCGGGTGGAGCGGTCGTCCGTAGCGGCCGGCCCACGGGCCGCCGGGCTGGGCTGCCTGCGCGAGGCCCTCGGCCGCGGTGAGCGCCACGGGGGCGTCCACCTCGGGCACCACCGCAGCGGCGGGTGCTTCTTCGGGCCCCGCCGGGCCGCGCTGGCGCTCTTCTTGTCGCACGATGCGGTGCTCCTTGGTGCGCTCGACTCCCCGTTGTCCCGTCATCATGGCCCATCGCCCCGCCCGACCGAGGAGTCCGGCGGTGAGCAGTGCCCCGGCGAACACGGCGAGCAGGGCCATCGTCGTGTGGTGGTACCGGTCGAGGGCGTTGCCCAGCCAGACCACGGCGACCAATCCTGCCGCGGTGGCCCACAGCGGCCACGCCTTGCGGGCCCGGGGCACGAGCGCGAGCCCCAGCAGGCCGGTCACGAGCACGAAGCGGTGCCACCACTCCCCGAGCCGATCGAGGCGCTCGAGCGTCCTCGGCGACGCCACGTCGCGCCGGTCCCCGTCACGGGCGTCCGCGAGGGCCTGGTGGTCGTTGACCATCGTGGCGTAGGTCTTGTCCCAGGTGAGCTCGATCTCCTCGAGGGGATGGGTGAGGGCCCAATTGATGGCGTCGCGTTGGCGTTCGGAGGCCCAGGCAGCCTCGTCGATGTCGCGAGGGTCGAAGGGGCTGCCCGTGAAGCACCGGACGAAGTCCTCCTCGGTCATGTCGTCGACGTCGGCCTTCACTCCCGGGCCGTGCCCCTGGCAGAGGAAGGCGGCGCCGTTGGTGGCCACGGGGGTGAACGTCCCCACCTGGACGATGTTGCGGACCGTCCAGGGGACCAGCACGAGCAGGGCGACCCCGCTGACCGCGAGCGCCGGACGCCATGCCGTTCGCCAGGAGCCGCGGACGGCGATCAGGGCCCCGGCGGCGACGAGGACGAGGAGCAGGCCGGGAGGCCGGACGAGGGCGGTGAAGCCGATGAGCGCGCCGACACCGAGCAGCGCTCGCCGCGAGACGCCTGGTCGGCCCACCAGCCAGCCCGAGACGATCAGCAGCACGGCGAGGACGAGCGCGGTGAACACCGTCTCGGTGAGCGCGACGGCGGTCAGGTAGACGGGGCCGGCGGCGACCGCCAGGACCCAGGCCGTGGCGGTCCGGGCCCGTCGGCCGAACCATCGGTGGGCGAGCACACCGCCCAGGACCACGGTGGCGGTGCCGGCGACCACGTTGGTGAACGCGGCGGCGATGGGGAGCGCGAACCAGCCCGTGGCCCGACTGACCATGGCCGCGGGCGTGAGCAGCAGGGAGTAGCCCGGCGGGTTGTAGGCGGTGACGCGTCCGTACAGGCGGTAGGTCTGGAAGTCCGCGAACTGGCGGGCCATGGCCAGGTTTCGACCGGTGTCGCTGTGGGCCTCGATCGGTTCGGCGGCGCCCAGCCACAGCACCCAGGCCAGGCGCAGCAGGAACGCCACGGCGACGGCCACGACGAACCACCGCTGTTGCGGGGCGAGGCACCAGCGACCGGCACGGACCACCCTGCGGCGGGTCCGTTCGACGAGCCCGCTCAAACCCGTGACGCCCGGGCGAGGTACACCCAGGTGCCGCCCGCGTCCTGCTCGTCGGGGGCGGCGGGCGTGGCGAACACCAGGATGTCGTCGCCGTCGGCCACGCCCAGGCGCAGGCAGGTGTCGCCGTCCACCTCGGCTTCGACGGTCGGCGCGCCGGTGACGTCGATCGTGCGCGCCAGGACCGAGACGAGCTCGTTCCCGTGGGCGCCGACGACCTCGGGGCCGGCGACGCCCAGCGCCGCCTCCATGCCCGTCTCCGCGATGATCCGGCCGGCGGTGTCGAGTCGGAGGCACGCCGGTGCCTCGCCCACGGCCGCTCGGCGCCGCCGTTCGCGCTCGGCCACGATCGCGGCGGAGTCCGGCGCGGCCGGTCGCGGCCCGATGAGGACGGGGACCGCGGCATCCGTCTCCGGGGCCGTCCCTTCGCCGTGGTTGAAGGGCCGCACCATGTCGGGATTGGGCCGCCAGGTGTCCACGCTGCGGATCTCCGCGCCGGCCCGGCGGTCGGCGAGGTGGGCACGGAGGCGCTCGAGCTCGCGGTCCCAGACCGCTCGGGAGGCACCCAACCGGTCGCCCTGGTCGCGGTCGGTGGCCTCGAGGCCGGCGACCACCTCGCCCAGGGCGTCGGCGTCGAGCATGTAGAGCGAGAGGTGGTGGGGGTGGCGCACCGTGTTCACCGCGGCCTCGAGGCCACGCTCGTCGGCCAGCCGGCAGAAGGCGAAGAACTCGTGCCAGTTGGGGACCATCAGGCAGTAGGTGACGCCGAGGTAGGTGTCGCGTGCCTCGGCACGCGCCTGGAAGCGGTCGAGGTTGGCGAGCAGCGTCGTCCAGGTCGAGCCGACGCGGATGGACTCGTAGGTGGACGCGGTGGCGGCGTCGACCGAGACGGACACCCCCACCGGGAGGCGGTCCAGGATGCGCTCGACGCGCGGCGTCCACTGGGTCCCGTTGGTCGTGACGTGGCAGGAGGTCGTGAGGCCACGCTCGACCAGGAGGTCCATGACCCGCAGCGTCTCGGCGGCGAGGAAGGGCTCGCCTCCCAGGAACTTCACCTTCTCCAGGTGGGGGAGGAAGGCGCCGAGGTCCTCGAAGAACCGGTCGTCGTAGGCCTTGGGCAGGGGCGGCAGGCCCTCGCGCTGGGCTCGGATCGACGACGACCACTCGCCGTCGCACATGACGCACTGGAGGTTGCACGTGTTGCTCATGGCGAGCTCGAGCTGCCGTGGCCACGGGGGATCCGCGGCCTTGACCGGGAACTCGTCGAACCAGCGGGCGAACGCGAGGTCGGACCGGCCCTTCGCCACCTGCCACTCGCAGAAGTCACATCCGAGGTCGAGGTCGTGACGCACCATCGCCTCGCGCAGCTCACGGGCCCGGGGGCCCCGCCAGATGTCCAGGAGGCGCTGCTCGGTGACGTTGCCGAGGAGGTGGTAGTCGTTCTGGCAGCAGGCGCGCACCTGGCCGCGTTGGTCCAGGTACATCGAGGTGAAGGGCGCGGCGCAGGCCACCGACTCGGGTGGACGCCGGCCGCGGCGCAGGCGCACTCCCCGGGCCACGGCGTTCAGTGCACCGCCCGGCGGGCGAGCGGGCGCTCGACGCTCATGGGGCGATGGTAACAAGGCGCCCGTCGCGGCCTTCGGCCAGCTCGGCGAGGGCCGGTGCGAGGTGGGGGTACATCGCTTGGGCGACGAGCAGCGCGCCCAGCTCGTTGGTGTGGGCCTGGTCGGTCAGGACGGGCTCGTCGGTGGCTGCGAACGCGTCGGACAGGTCGATCGACTCCTCGGGGAGGCGCTCGACGACGGCCCGGGATATGCGGGCGATGGCCTCGTACTGGAACGCGTCCATGCCGAGGCGCTCGACGACCTCCTGCTCACCCGGAGCGAGCTCGACCGTGTTGAAGAGGTCGGGTTGCCAGAAGTGGGCCACGGGAACGCCGTACTGCGCTCCCAGCGCGTCGGCGAGGCCGATGCCGCGTCCGTACACCTCGTGGAGTGCGTCGATCACCGCGTCGGCACTCGGCGGCCGGCCGAGATCGGGAACGGACCCGAGAGGGGCGGGGGGCTCCGCTGATCCGGTGAACTGACCGGCGAGCAGCTCCCGGAACCCGAAGGCCGACAGGTCGCTCGGGTCTCCCGCGATGCCGATACCGCCGAAGCCCTGTTGGAACTGGAGGGCCAGGTCGTTGATGCCGTCGTAGAACACCATCAGATCGGGGCGTTGGCCGGCGGCGAGGAGCTGGGCGGCGAGCGCGGTCTCCTGCATGTTCACGTACCCGGGGGAACCGAAGTTGTGGGCGCGCACGGCGACGCCGTCGGCCTCGGCGAGGCGGACCACCTCGGACGCGATGGTGTGGTCGTCGCGCTGGGCCGAGAACCCGAACATGGTGGAGCCGCCGAAGAACCACACGTCCACCTCCTCGTCCCCGGGTTCGAGCGTCGTCTCGTAGCTCCGGCGCTGCCGGTCGGCGATGTTCACGTACCGGCCTTCGTAGTCGCGCAGCGAGTTGCCGACGTACGGGGTGTAGGTGAGCCCGGCGCTCGCCTCCGAGAACTCGACACCCGCCTCGTTCTTCCACTCGGCATCGGCGAGCGCCGGGGCGTCGAAGGCGTTGTAGGTCGCTCCCCGGAGCTGTTCTGGGATGGCGGACTCGTCGGGGTCGCGGTCGAGCACCCGTGGGGCCAGGACCGCCACGAGCGCCCCCACCAGCACCAGCCCGACCGCCACCTGCCAGGTGAGGCGCGGGCCGCTGCTCGCGCTGCCGACGGCCCGGCCCGTGGGCGCCTTCACCGCCGACCGACGCGGGGTGGCGCCGGACCGCTCGCGCCGGCGCCACTCGCCCTCGGGGAGCAGGCGCACCCCGAGCAGTCGTGCGGCGAGCCCGAGCGGCGTCAGGACGAGGTAGAACACGAACAGTGCCAACGCGGTGCCGACCACCGCCGCCACGGCGCCGAGGAGCGAGCGGGCGGTGAGCACGACGAGGGAGCCGGCGCGTCGGTGGGCCGGGGGGCCGACCCGAGCCGGCCGTTCCCGCCGGGGTCGGGGTGGACGCAGGAGGACGGGCTGGAGGAGCAACACCGCGACCACCAGGAGCCCTCCGGCCATCCAGGGGTGCCCGGCGGCCGCCGCACCGAGGGCGAGGAGCCCGGCCAGCGCCGGCGCGAGGAACCGGCTCACGACCCACCCGCCAGTGGCTGGTCGTGGGTGATGCAGGCGACGGTGGCGTTCAGGTAGGGCTCCCAGCGCGCCTGGGGCAGCGCCGGCATCCCCTCCTCGGCGAGGACGGCGATCTCGGCCGGGTCGTAGTCCTCGAACACGTAGTCGGCGATGCAGGCGGCCTGTTCGCCGTCGACGCCGTACCGCTCCTCCATCGCGGCGACGAAGCCGGTCCGCCCCACCGTGGCCTCGGCACCGCCGTCGCCCTCGCCGCTCGAGCAGCCCGTCGCGGCGGCGACCGCCAGCAGGGCGACGCTGAAGGCAAGGGCGCGTGCGCGCGGGAACCCGCCGGACCGGAACACCGGAGGAGTGTGGCATGCGTTCCGACGCCTCAGGGAGCGGTCGGGGGCCGGTGGTACCGTCCTGGCGTGGGAGAGCGGCGCTACCTGGCTCGGTCCCGCCATCTGCTGCCGGTCTCCACCCGGGCCGACGGCCGCTTCCGGCGGGCGGTGGTGAGCCTCCACGGCGCCGTGGTCCTCGCCCTGTTCGACCTGAACGATGCCCTCATCTCCCGCTTCGGGGGCGAGCCGCCCGCGGTCTGGGACCCCTCCCGGCAGTCGTGGGTGGCCGAGATCGAGTCGGCCCTCCCGGCCATCCGATCGGAGTACGACCGCTACCGCGCCGCCGGCGGCCTGCCGCCCCACGTCGCCGAGATCGCCGGTCTCCAGCCCGGGACCCAGGAGGCGATCGACGCCGCCCCCATCGACCGGGGCGTGTGGCGGGTGCTCATCCTCGTGGCCAACGGGCAGTGGGTCGACGAGACCGCCGGCCGGTTCCCGGCGACCGTGGCCGCCCTCTCGGCCTGCCCGCAGATGACCACGGTCGGCTTCAGCATCCTCGAGGGCGGCGGCCACATCGGCGACCATTCCGACCCCAACCGGGGCGCCCTTCGCTACCAACTCCCGCTCGTCGTGCCGGGCGAACCGGGCGACTGCCGCATCCGGGTGGTCGACGAGGTCATCGAGTGGCAGGAGGGGCGCAGCGTCCTGTTCGACGTCAACGTCATGCACGAGGTCTGGAACGACGCGGACGACGACCGTGTGCTGCTCATGGTCGAGACCGTGATGCCCCTGTCGTTCCCGCTCTCGCTGCTCAACCGGTTCGTGCAGCGCCAGTACCGGTACCACCCCTCGCACCGGGGCATGCCCGAACGGGTGGCGGCGCTGGCCCGGGCTTCGACCCACGACGCGCTCGATGGCTGAGGTGTCGGGCCCGTCGCCCGTGGAGCCGACCGGCGCAGCGACCCCGGAACCGGCGCTCACCCGCCGTTCCCTGCTCCGTGGGCTCGGGCTGGCGACCGCGGGTGGGGTGCTCGGGGCGGCAGCGGTCGGGCGCTTCGACGACGGGACCTCCGAAGGGGCCGCTGCGGCGGCGAGGGCCTTCGTGTGGGACCCCGGTGAGGGAGCGGACGAGGGCGCCCTCAGCTCCTGGGAGGAGGTCGTCGATGCCGTGCGAGCGGCGCCACCCGGCGACAAGTGGATCGAGGTCCGCCAGGACGTCGAGGTGCCCTCGGGGTCGTGGGACATCGACGGCGCGGGGTTCCGCGGCGATCGCGCCAACGGCGTGGGCCTCGCCCCGCACGGCAACCCAGTGATCGTGCGATTCGCGGATGGCGCTCGATTGGAGCACCCCGGCCGGCTGTTGGCCATCAACGACGTCGTCCTGTGCTCTGAGTCGTCCGAGCCGGTCGTGGTGATCGACCAGGAGCAGTCGCACTACTTTGCCGACGACGCGTGGGTCACCTCGACCGACCACCCGTTCTTCGAGGTGACGGCCCCGGCGGGCACCCTCGTGCTCTTCTCGTTCCGCACCGGGAGTGGGCTGGTGCACGCCGCGACGGCAGGGATCGGATCCACGCGCGTCGAGTCGATCGACCACCAGGGCGAGGCGGCGCTGATCGTGGCCATGGCGTCGGGCAACAACATCTTCGACGACGACACTGTGCGGGGGACGTCGGTGGTCATCGCCGGGATCTCCTCCGCGGCAGGGATCCGCCAGCCCGAGTTGCCCCGCACGGGCTTTCGTCACCGTGGGGCCGACTCGGCGAGCGCCGTGGTCTTCAGCGTCGCGGAGAACGTGGGGTATCGGCCGGCCAACCCGGCGGACTGGCCCGAGGCTCCGACCGACGTCGCCGAGGCGCTCGACCTCCTGGCCGCCCGCGTCGCCGCGCTGGAGCGCTGAGCTCATGCCGGGCAGGGTCCACCCCGACCCGGGGCGTCTCTGTGCTCAGGCCCAGCAGTGGATCTCGGTGCGATCGTGGCTGGGGGCGGCGAACCCGCCGTAGGTGAGGCGGGGACGACTCCCGAAGACCTCCTCCACCCGATGCCACCGGCGCCCACCACGGAACACGACGAGGTCTCCGGGGTCCGGGTCGATGGTGAGGTGGGCGAGATCGTCGAAATAGGCCGCCTCGTGCGTCAGCGGGATCGACGGTCCGTCGCCCTGGTCGCGGGGGTCCTCCCAGAGCTTGTCGTAGACCGAGAGCTCACCTCCCCGATCGGGCCGCTGGAGCACGACGAAGTAGCTCATGTGGTCCAGCGCGTCGGTGGTCTCCCACAGGTGGTCCGCCGAGCCCTCCTTGTTCGAGATGAGGAACTCGTTGCCGGCGTGCGCGGCGAGGCCGCCGCCGTCGGGCTCCATGATGCGGATCTGGCCCGGGTTGTAGGACCGACCGTCCTCGCGGGGCGCGGTGAGCGGGAGCCCTCCGGACATCGTCGCGAAGAGCTCGGCGAGGCGCTCGTGGGGATCGAACCCGAACATCTCCCGGAACTCCTCCCGGAAGCGGTCGGCGTCATCGAGGTGCTGGGTCCGATCGCGTGACATGCCGCTCTGCATCAGGGGGCGGGCCAACACCGTGCCGAAGACGACCGGGGTCTCGTGGGCGCGGTGCTGGGGGAGCGAGGCCACCGCCCGCTCGACCTCCTCGGGGCGGAAGACGCCGCGCACCGTCATGCCGTCGATGCGCTGACCCATGATGTCGACGACCATGGTCGGGTGCGCCGCCGCATCCGTGGACTGGAAGTCGTACCAAGCGATCGGGAGATCGGTGGGGACTAGGTCGTTCTTTCGGCGACGTCGCCAGCGGTCGAACACGGGAGTCCTCCGGTTTCGTAACGACGGCTCGAGCCCGTCGTCCCGGCTCTCGGCCGGAGCCGTGGAGCCAGCGTTCGGGCTGAGGCTCGCCAGGGATCAGCGAGCAGAGCATACCAGTGGCCCCTGTCCCGCCTCGGCGTCCGGGTGCGAGGCCGGACGGGGTGTCGAGCCCGTCTCGGTAGCCTGCCGGCGATGGCCCCCGGACCGCTGCACGTGACGCCCGCGCCGGTCGTCGGCGGGGTCGAGGGGGCATCGGTGCCCCCGCCCGGCCACGTGCTGTGCCCGGCGCCGTTCATGGTCATGGACTTCGCCCCCGAGGGCAACGTCCACGCCTGCTGCGTGAACGCCGCCCATCCCCTCGGCAACGTCCGCTTCCAGACCTTGCGCGAGATCTGGGACGGGCCGCGGGCGCAGGCTCTCCGCCGGGCCATGGAGCGTGACGACTTCGGGTACGGCTGCGGCTCCTGTCGCCACCGTCTCGAGCGGGGCACCGGTGAGGCCGACCTCGAGTACTACCGGCGCAACCCCGAGCCCAGGGACACCCGTTGGCCCGAGCTCATGGCCTTCGGCCTGCACAACACCTGCAACCTCGCCTGCGTGATGTGCGGCGGGAACCTGTCGTCGCGCCTGCGGGTGCTCGAGGGTCGGCCCCGGCTCGAGCCCGCGTACGGCGAGCGGTTCTTCACCGAGTTGGCCGAGTTCCTGCCGCACCTGCGACGGGCCGAGTTCCGTGGGGGCGAGCCCTTCCTGGTGCGCGAGCACTTCCGCATCTGGGAGCTCATCGTGGCGCTCGACCTGGACCTCGAGGTGCAGGTCACGACCAACGGCACCGTCTGGAACGAGCGGGTGGAGCGCGTGCTCGACGCGATCCCGATGCAGATCACGTTCTCCATGGACGGGGTGAGTGCGGCGACCAACGAGGCGATCCGCGTCGGTACCGACCAGGCGGAGGTCCTGGCCAACCTCGGGCGCTTCGCCGCCCACGCCCGCGACCGCGGGACCCGCCTGGACCTGAGCTTCTGCGTCCTGCGCCAGAATTGGACGGAGCTGACCGGGCTCCTGGCCCTGGCGGACCGCCTGGGCGTCGAGGCGCACCCGCAGCTCGTGCTCGACCCCGCCCACGGGCTGCAGCGTCTGCCCACCCCTGAGCTGTCCGAGGTGCTCGACCGGCTCGGTGACGACCTGGCGGGCACCGCCGTCGACCTCCCCGTGAACCGCGCTGCCGGCGCCAAGGTGCTCGCCTGGTTGTCCGCCGAGCTGCGCCAGCGAGAACAGGGACATCCCTTGCGCCTGTGGGAGCCGCCGGGACCCGACACGCTGGCGCACAGCGCCTCCACCCATGCCCTCGCCGCGGTGGTGAACCCCGGGGCGGCGACCGTCGCCGAGCGTCGGTCGGCGCTTGCGGCCTGGGCCACGGACGGGCAGGTGGGGGAGATCGTGACCGACGCCGAGGACCGCGTCGTCGAGGTCGACCTCGATCCGGTGCTGCCCCCGGGCGTGGCCCCGCTGCGGGATCTCGCGGGCACATCGTTCGGTGAGGCGCTCGAGGCGCTCGCCGCCGCCGTCGGACCCCACGTGTGGGTGGTGGACGAGTGGGCGGGTCCCGACGCGGTCGACCAGACCCTGCTGCTGGCACCGAGCCCGTTGCGGGACAAGGCCGGCCTCCTGGTCCGTCTCTGCTCCACGCCCCGGCCCGGCGGTGGCGTGCACACCCTGGCGGCCGCCGACACGTACTACTGGGCCGGGCCGCCCGCCCCCTGACGGCGTCGCTGCCCGCGGCCGGAGGGGAAGGGGCGCTGGCTAGGGTTTCGCCCGATGTCGGCGCCGGAGCGAGCAGTGACGCGCTCCCGGGCCTGGCTGGCGGTGCCGGCGGCACCAGTGGTCGTGCTCGCTCTCCTGGTCGGTGGTCTCGTCGCGGTCGCCGTTGCGCTCGCTGTGGTGGTCCAGGTCGGTCTCCTCTGGGAGCGGGCTCCGGCGGTGGCGTCGGCGACCCGAGCGGCGCTCGCTGGAGGCAGTCGCTGGGGTGGTCGGACCGCGTCCTTGCTCGCGTTCCGGGTCCTGCCTGCGGTCGTGGGCATCTCGGTCGTGCTCGTCGCGTTCGATTGGGGCGTGGGTGCATTGTGGGATCGGTTCCTGGGGCCACCGGAGGGCTCGGTGGATGTCCTGGACCTCGCGACGGCAGACCTGCCGCCGGCCGAGGATGAGCGGGCCGAGTCGGAGGCCTACGCCGGCTCCCCCTGGGCCGACCGCTACTTCGCCGAGCTCGAGGCGGTCCGCTACACGTACGTCCCGTTCCTCGGTCCGCGGGAGCAGCCGGTGCGCGGCCGCCACATCACCTCGGCCGCGGGCGAGCGGGCGTCGTACGAGCCGGCCGACGCCACTCGCGAGGAGGCGTTCGATGTCTGGTTCTTCGGTGGTTCCACCCTGTGGGGGGAGGGCCAGCGCGACGGGCACACCATCCCCTCCGAGGTGGCGCGCCTCGCGGAGTCCGAGGGGGTGACCTTGCGGGTGCGCAACTTCGGCGAGCGTGGCTACACGGCGTTCCAGGAGTGGCTGGTGCTCGAACAGGAGCTGGCCCGCCAGCCGGCCCCCGACCTCGCCGTCTTCTATCACGGGGCCAACGAGATCTACAGCCTGCTCGAGTCTCCCGAGAACCTCGGTGCCCAACCGTCGATCTACCAGATCGAGCACTACCGGGAGGCGTTCGACCGGTCCCCGCCGTTGCCCGGCGAGCAACCCGTGAGCGAACCGTCGATCGTCGATCGCTACCGAGACGTCGGCGTCGTCGACCGAGTCGTCGGCTGGCTGGGCGACCAAGCGGTCCCGGCCGCCCAGGCGCAGCCCGCTCCCTATACGCCCTCGCCGGCGGACCAGGCGCGAGCCATCGACGAGGCCGAGCAGATCTACCGTCGGAGCGTCCGTCTCATTCGGAACGAGGCCGACCGGTACGGGGTGCCGTCGCTCGTGTTCTGGCAGCCCGGCGGGGAGCCGTCGACGACCGGCCCTCCCGCGGCGTATGCGGAGCTGGGCGACCGGGTCGTGGAGGCGACGGGCAGCATCGACATCTCCGACGCGCTCCTCAACGCACCCGGGCCGGTCTACATCGACGGGTTGCACACCAACGAGCTGGGTGCCCGTCTGTCCGCCGAAGCAATCTGGACCCACCTCGGCCCCGAGCTGACGGGCGACGACACGTGAGCGTCGTCCTGGTCCTCGGACTCGTCGTCCTGGCCGTCGCCTTTGCGGCGCAGTTCAACGCCCTGCGCCGCCCGCGGTCGACCTCGTCGCGTCCTCGAGTGCCCCGCCAGGGGTGGCGCCGCGCGGGCAGGTCGCTGCTGCGCAGCGGTCGATTCCTGTACCGGGCGGTGCCCGCCGTGGTGGGAGGACTGGTCCTGCTCGTGCTGCTCGACTGGGGCGTCGGCGCCGCGTGGGACCGCCTCGTGGGCTCGACGTCGGACGAGCCCCGTGCGGCCCTCGCCACCTCCGACCTTCCTCCGGCCGAGGATCCCCGGGTCGACCACCCTGCGATGGCCGACGCACCCTGGGCAGACCGCTACTTCGCCGAGATGGAGGCGCTCGAGTTCACCTACGTCCCCTTCGTCGGGCCCCGGGAGGCGCCGGTGGCGGGGCGCTACGTCGCCTCGGCGGACGGTGTGCGCCGGTCCTACGAGCCCGCAGACGGGGACGACGAGCTGCCCGAGGTCTGGTTCTTCGGCGGTTCGGCGCTGTGGGGCGAGGGCCAGCGGGACGACCACACCATCCCGTCCGAGGTGGCCCGTCTCGCGGAGGCGGCCGGCACGCCGGTGCGGGTCCTCAACTTCGGGATACGCGGCTACTCCGCACTCCAGGAGCTCCTGGTGTTCGAACAGGAGCTGGCGCGTCGTGGTCAGCCGGACCTCGCCGTCTTCTACCACGGCTTCAACGAGCTCTCGACCCAGGTCGAGGCCCCGGAGAACCTCTCCGAGCAGCCCACCATCTTCCAGCTCACGACCACCACCGACGCCTTCGACCGGGCGCCGGCGCTGCCCGGTGAGGTGGCCCCTGGGGAGCCGACGGTGGGGCAGGAGTACGTGCAGACCAGCGCCTTGCACAAGCTGCTCCGCAACCTCGGGCAGGTGGCCCGCGTGCCCGCGGCGGGCGCCGAGGAGCCTTTCTACGTCCCGCCGCCGGCCGAGATGGCGGAGGCGATCGATCACGCCGAGGTGATCTACCGGCGGACGATGAGGATGCTCGAGCACGTGGCGTCCGAGCACGACGTACCCCTCGCGGTGTACTGGCAGCCTGCGGACCAGTGGTTCGAGTACGACGAGCTGACCGACCGGGTTGCCGGCGTCGGCGGGGCCATCGACCTCTCGCAGGCCCTGGCCGACCTGCCGGCGCCGGTGTACCTCGACGGTGTCCACACCAACGAGCTCGGCGCCCGCGTCGTGGCCGAGGCGATGTGGCCGACGCTGGCCGACCGGCTCACGGACGGGAGCGAGTCATGACGGGCTGGCACGAGTTGGGCACGCCGCCGCAACGGCCTCGTCCGCGGTGGGGCGCCGTCGCTCGTCGAGCGGCGCCCTTCCTCGCCGCAGGGCTGCTTTGGGCGCTGGGGCTCTCCGTCGCCGCGCTGGCCGTGGCGGTGGTGGGCGCGGTGTTGGTCATCGCCGGGGCCCTCCGACCTTCGGTGGCCGCTCGGGTGGAGCAGGCCCTGGCCGCCTTCGGGACCTTCGTGGGCCACGCGCTGACGCTGGTCCTGCTCGGATTGGTCGAGGTCGTGGTGTTCGTGCCGCTGTACTGCCTCGCGAAGGTGTTCCGACGGGATCCCCTCGCCGAGCGCGGCGGCATGGGGGCGCCGGGGCGATGGTCCGTGCGCGACCAGGCCCGGCCACCCACCCCGGACCGCCCCTTCGCCCCCGAGGCCCGTCCCGCCGGCCGGGTGTTCCGGGTCGCGTACGCCACCGTGCGCGTCATCGGATGGGTCGTCATCGCCCTCGCCCTCAACTACGCCGCGGGCTGGCTCTGGGACGAGTGGTTCGGCACCCACGACCAGCCCGTCGCCGCCCCGGTGTCCGCGCAGACGGCGGCCGAGCTGGCCGACGCCCCGGCCATGGTCGGCCAACCCTGGGCCGAGGACTACTGGGAGGAGTTCCGGGCGCTCGACTACGAGTTCCACCCGTTCATCCTCAGCCGGGTGGCTGACGTCGACGGCACGGCCATCCAGGTGGACGGGGCGGTTCGGCGGTCCTACGAGCCCGCCGCCCTCGGTCCCGGGACCCCGGAGGTCTGGTTCCTCGGCGGTGCCGCCCTCTGGGGGCAAGGGCAGAGGGACGAGCACACCATCCCGTCCGAGGTGGCCCGCCTCGCCGAAGCCGAGGGTCGCTCGATCCGGGCGGTGAACCTGGGCCAGCCCGGGTACACGAGCTGGCAGTCGGCGCTGCTGCTCGAGCAGGAGCTGGCGGTGCGGCCGCCACCGGACCTCGTCGTGTTCTACGACGGCGCCGACGACGTGGCCGCGCAGATGGAGACCCCCAGCGCGGACCCGGTGCACTACAACGTCGACGGCGTGACCGCCGCCCTCGTGGGGAGGGACAGCGCCCGCGACCAGGCCCAGGACTGGTGGGACGACTACCGCGAGACGAGCGTGGTCAACCGCCTGCTCGAACAGGCGGAGGGGATCCTCGGCGTGCAACCGGCGGGGGCCGCCGGACCGAGCACCGCCGACCGGGTCGCCGACCTGCACGCCCGCAGCACCGATCTGGCCGCGTTCGTGGCCGGGGAGCACGATGTGCCCATTCTGTTCACCTGGCAGGCCGCGTCCGGCGTGGCGGGCGATGGCGGCGCCTACCGCCGGGTGACCCAACGGGACGACACGACGGGGCCCGTCGTCCACGATCTCAGTCGCGTGCTCGACGACGCTGCCGCGCCGGTCTACCTGGACGGCGTGCTCACCAACGAAGCGGGCGCGGCCCTCGTCGCCGAGGAGCTGTGGGGCGTCGTGCAGCCGGCGCTCGGGTGAGCGCCGACCGATGAGAGATACGATCGCGCCATGGCGGGGCCCCCTCCGGTCGCGGTCGTGGCGGACACCTGCCGGGCCCCGTGGGTGTCCGTGCGGTTGTCGCCCAACGGCGACGTGCAGGCGTGCTGCGTCAACGACGCCTACCCGCTGGGTTCGATCGCGGAGTCGTCACTCACCTCGATCTGGCGGGGTGAGCGGGCCGAGGCGCTCCGGGCCGCCATGGCGGCGGCCGATTTCTCGCTCGGTTGCCAGGGGTGCGGTGACCCTCGGGCTGCCGGCCTGCGCTCCCAGACCCTCGCCACGGACTACGACCACTTCGCCCTCGAGCCGACGACGGGCTGGCCCCGCCACATCGAGTTCGCGCTCTCGAACACCTGCAACCTCCAGTGCGTGCAGTGCGACGGTGAGCTGTCGTCGGCCATCCGCGCGCAGCGGGAGCGCCGGCCGCCGCTGCGCTCGCCCTACGGCGACGAGTTCTTCGCCGAGATCGCCGAAATCGCACCGCACCTCGAGGCCGCGACGTTCATCGGCGGCGAGCCCTTCCTCGCCCGGGAGGCACGGCGGGTCTGGGACCTGCTGCTCGCGCTGGACCACCCGCCCGCGGTCTGGGTCACCACCAACGGCACCGTGTGGGACGAGCGGGTCGAGCACTACCTCCACGGCTTGCGCATGGGGGTGTCGCTCTCCATCGACGGCGTGCGCCCCGAGACCATCGCCGCGATCCGGGTGGGGGCGGACCCCGACGAGCTCCTGGCCAACCGGGACCGGTTCCTCGCCGCCACCCGCAGCTACGGCAGCGGCTTCAAGCTCAACTTCTGCGTCATGCCGCTGAACTGGCAGGAGTATCTTCCCTTCCTGCTGGAAGCCGACCGCCTCGACGTGCCCGTCTTCGCGGCACGGGTCCAGCGGCCGCCGGAGCACAGCCTCTATCACCTGCCCGCGGCCGAGTTGCGTGACGTGGTCGACGGGCTCCGTGCCGAGGACCGCACCACGGCGAACCGGCTCGGGCGGAACCGCTCGGTGTGGGACGGCACGCTGGCGGAGCTCACCGCCCACCTTCACGAGCTGGAGAGCGCGCCAGCGCACGCGTTCGACCGCTCGGTGCAGTTGGCGGACCCGGTGCGGCGTGGGGCATCCGCCGACGACCGGATCGCCACCCTGTACGCGGAGATGGTGGAGACCGGTGGGGTCCCACCGGCGCGGCTCACGATCGTCGACCGCTGCGTCACCGCCGTCGACGCCCCTCCCTGGGCGGCGTTCCTCGGCCTGCCCGACCTGGTCGGGGTCCGGGAGAGCGATCTCCTGAACGCGCTGGGGGACCACCTCGGGACGGTGGTGGAGCCGTCCGCCGTCCCGGGCGAGGAGGTGCTGTTCGGCTCGACGTTCTCGGTGCCGTGCAACGGCGCCACGATGCTGCTCCACTCGGTGACGGTCCACGCGGACGGCGGCCGGACCAACGTTCTCGTGGGCGCACGGCCTCGCTGAGGCCCGGCAGGGTGGCCGTCCGCGACGACCGCGCCACGACTAACAGGCGGTGCGCGACAGCAGCAGTGCGGGATCGTCGTCCGTCGCGTAGCGAACCGGTGCTTCCCGGAGCTCGATGGATCGATCCTGCGACCAGTCGAAGAGCCTCGTCGCGAGCTCCACGGGCAGCTCCGGAGCGTCCACCTGCCGCTGGACGTACAGGTCGGCCACCACGGCGGGGTCGAGGTCGAGGAGCGTGGAGGGGTCCTCCTCGAACCGGGCGATGCAGAGGGCGTCCTGGGTGCCGTCGAGCACCGGGGCCAGGTTGCGCAGCCCCGGCCCGGCCAGGCGGAGCGGCCCGTGGGCGCGCACCCACGCCACCAGGTCCTCCGGCAGCGTGGTGTCCTGCACCGGTGTCTGCTGCCGGTTGGGCTGGCCCCCTTCGTCCGCCCATCGGGCGATCGGCGCCCCTGACCGCGTGGGGCCCTGGGTGACCACGAGGACGCGGTGGTCGGCGAGCTGGGAGGGTCCGTCGACCTGCACCACCGCCAGACCGCGGTCGCGGAGCTCGGCGAGCAGCCCGTCCGCCGTGCTGATGGCGGGCCAGTAGCCGCGATGGGCGAGGGCCGTCGGCGCCGCTCCCTCCGCGATCGGCCTTGCGGCGGGCAGCAACTCGTGCACCGCTCCCATGGCGAGGCGGTCGTCCGCCGTACGTTCCGGCGCACGAGCGAGCGGTGCGGCCGCCGCGATGACCAACAGCGCAGCGAGAACGGTCAGGGCGCGCCGACGGTTGCCTCCCGCACGAGGTGACCCGCCGGGCGGCGGGGGCACGTCTGGCGCCGACGGGCGCACCGCGACCAGTAGCAGCACGTACAGCGTGAAGAAGGCGACGGCCCGGAACCAGTAGTAGTGCTCACCTGCGGTGTCGTTCGGCGGGGTGGCCCACCCCGTGAGTGCCGCGGCTGCGATGCACCCCGCAGCGACGCCGAACAGCGGTGCGGCAGCGCGAGCGCGCGGCCAGGACCACCAGAGGAACGCCCCAATTCCGAGCAGCGTGAGCGCCACGACCAGCGCGCTGGGCCAACCGAGATGCTCCGGCCGGATCTCTCCCGCACCGGCGAACGCCGTCGATGGGTCGAGGAGACCACCCAGCACCCTCGATGCCCGTTCCGCACCGGCCCTTGGCACCTCGGCCCGGGCCAAGACACCGAGGTTCCCGCTTCCGGTCACCTGGTCGATCACGGGCGGGAGCCAGAGCAGCGCCCCGGTGCCTGCGGCGACCGCGAGGAGCGCGGCGGGCCGGTCCCAGCGCCTTGCAGAGACGACGCGATAGGTGGCGACGGCGAGGGCGACCACGGTCGCCGCCATCGCGACCGGGGCGTAGCCGATGTGGGTCTGCACGACGAACGACGCCAGGACGACGAGCGGTACCGCCATGGCGGTGTCACCGAGCAGCACCATCGCCGCCACGACCAGCGTGGCGAACAGCGGGAGCGCGACGATGCGGGTGTTCAGGACCGACGTCAGCCCACCCGGCGCCGTGCGCTCGAACATCACGAGGCAGGTGACGATCGTGAGCACCGCCCACCGCCCGCCGCCCCGCCGGTAGGCGGCCCAGGTGGCGATCCCCGCGGCGCCGAGGTTGACGGCGCCGGCAAAGGCCCAGGCGCCGCGCGAGCTGCCGAGCAGGGCGACGAACGGCCAGAGGGTCCAGACCTCCATCGGCCCCGGGTTGTGGGGGAGCTCGAGGTTGCCGTAGAGCACCGCACTCGTGACCTTCCCGATCAATGGGCGGTCCTGCGGTGCCGACCGTGCCTCCATGGCGATGAGCGCCTCGTCGCCCACGACGACGTCGCCCCGCTGGTCGCGGGCCACCAGCGCGAGCACGAGCACGACTGCGAGGAGTGCGGCGGCGGCTGCGGCGGACGCCGCGCCGCGGCGGGTCAACCGCCGAGGGGGCTGATTCGGGGTGGGCCAGGTCGTCGGGCGCGGCGGCCGCGCCCGTCGGAGCGCTCGACGTGACGCCTCGGTCAGGACGAGGTCGCGCGTCCCGAGCACCGGGACACCGATGACCACCACGACGAAGACGAGGCACCCCGCCAGCGCGGTGATGGCCATGCCCACCCCCACGACGCCGGCCGCGGCACCGAGGCCAACGACGACGAGCGCGGCGACGAAGACGAGCTGGCTCGACGCGAGCGGCGGGGACGAGGGTGGCCGCCGGCGCGGCCCAGCGCCCTCGCCGTTCGCGCCCGTCGTCGGGTTCGCGGTCACCTTACGCAGTGGGTCACAGCACCTCGTCGAGGGCCGCCCACCACGGCGCCTCCTGCGTCCAGGCCACTGCGGCCACCGAGCCGTGGACCTCGTCGCCTTCGACGAGCGGGTACGAGCAGACCCGCAGGTAGGTGCGGCGACCGTCGAGGTCCCGGTAGACGACGTGGCGGATGGCCACCCCGTCGACGACGTCGTCGCGCACCGCCCGGACGTGGTCCCCGAGCCGTCGGGACAGGCCGGCGGCCAGCTCCGGGAACGGCCGTCCGACGCACTCGGTGGACGGCACGCCGACGAAGCTTGCGTCGCCCCGCTCCTCCGGCCCGGTGCGCACGGAGAGGACCAGATCCTCGGCGTCGCAGCGGACCAGCGAGAGCTCGCACGGGGGCATCCCCTTCGCGGCTCGTTCGAGGGCTTGCGCCTCGGTGGGGGCGTCGTCGCCCGTGCGCGCCTCCCGCAGGGTGAGAGGCAGCGGCGTGGGCTCCTGCTCCTGGAAGTACACGGCCCGTGGGGTGATGGCCCGGTAGGGCCGGCCGACGGCCGTCTCCTGCGCCTCGGCCGCGGCCTGGGCGCTCCACGTCCGCAGTCGTTCGAGCTCGCTGATCCACAGCGGCTGGTTCACGGTGAGCTGGTCGCGACGGGTGGCATCCTCGGCCTCGAGTGCGTGCAGCATGGCGTCGAACTCGGCCAACGGCAGGTGGTACACGCTGAAGCGGGGATGGATGACGGTGTTCACGTAGACCCGGCAGCCCCACTCGTCCGCGAAGGCGAGGTAGGCGCCGAACTCGTGCCAGTTCTGGCGCATGAAGCAGAAGGTCAGATCGAGGGTGGTGCCCCGGGACGTCGTGTAGGCGCGGTAGCGGGCGAGGTTCTCCATCAGCGCCGCGTGGGAGGCGCCGACGCGGATGGACTCGACCGTCTCGGGGGTCACGCCGTCGAGCGACACCGCGAGGGACACGGGAAGGCGATCGAGCAGGCGCTCGACCCGGTCGTTCCACTGCGTTCCGTTCGTCGTCAGGTGGCACGGGACCTCGACGCCCTCCTCGACCATGAGGTCCATGATCCGGAGGGTCTCGGCGGCGAGGAGGGGCTCACCGCCGAGGAAGCGGGCCTCGGTGAGGTGGTGGAGAAACGGCCGCAGCTCCTCGAAGAAGCGGTCGCCGTACACCGACCGCAGCGGAGCCCGGCCCTCGCGTCGGCTGCGGATCTTCGACGACCACTCGCCGTTGCACATGACGCACTCGAGGTTGCAGGTGTTGCTGACCGCGAACTCGAGCCGGCGCGGCCACTCGGGCCGGGCGCTGCGCACCTCGATGCCTTCGAAGCTGTGGCTGTAGGTGGCGGCGTAGTTGCCGTCGTCCACCTGCCAGGCGCAGAAGCGACAGCCCCGGCCGAGGTCGTAAGCCTCGAGGGCGGTGCGCAGCTCCTCGGCCCGGGCCCCGTGCCAGATGTCGGCGAGCGACCGATCGGCGACGTTCCCCAAGGGGTGCTCGGTGTTCTGGCAGCAGGCGAGGACGTCGCCGTGCGGGTCGAGGTACATCGAGGTGAAGGGCGCGTAACAGGCCGCTCGCACCGCCTTGTCCGACAGGTCACGGTGGTCGTCGAGCGCGGCTCGCTGCTCGGGCTCCATCTCGACCTCCTCCTGTCCGTCGGCGCCGGGTCGAGTGTAGGAGTTGGCCCGTCGCCACCGACCTCACAGGTCCTACGCTGGCCGCCGTGGGCCGGATCGTCGGGGAGAGCGAGCAGCGATCGGGTCCCGCGTGTCGGGCGCCCCAGGTCACGATGCACTTCTCCGTGGCCGGCAACGTGCACGCCTGTTGCGCGAACGGCACCTACTCCTACGGCGACGCCACGATGAAGCCGTTGGTCGACATCTGGGAGGGCGCTCGCCGGCGGGCCATGGCCGACGACCTCTCGAACGGGCACTACCCCGTCGGGTGCGAGGGGTGCGCCATCGAGCACGGCTTGGGCAACCGACGGTCCACCCCGGCCTCGGCCTACGACGACTACCTCGAGGGATCTCCAGCGTGGCCGCGGCAGTTGGAGTTCACGTTGTCGAACCGGTGCAACTTGGCGTGCATCCAGTGCAACGGGGACAACTCGTCGACGATCCGGGCGCAGCGGGAGGGTCGTCCGCCGATGCCGATGCCGTATGGGGATGGGTTCTT
>JAEUJM010000002.1 GCA_016794585.1 Acidimicrobiales bacterium | reverse complement strand
CCCGTCGGGCGTGGTGGCGACGTACTTCGGCACGATGCCGACCTCGGTGACGGCGTCGACGGCGAGCGAGTCGGTGTCGATCCGGTAGAGGTAGCTGTTGGTGTACCCGGACGCCACCGAGCTCTCCGGGGTGCACTCGTCGGCCCCCTCGGGGCCCTGGCCGGGCCCGTACATCGAGTAGTTCGACACCCAGTAGTGGCTCGCGTCGGGGGTCATCGCCCCCTCGACGGGCGCGCCCTGGACCACGGTGGGCACGTCGGCGGCGCCGAACTCAGCGAGGTCGACCTGGTCCGGGATGGTGGCCACCAGCTCGCCCTCGCTCGAGTACACGGTGACCGAGTGGTTGTACATCATGTTCTGGGCGAACACGAGGCCTGTGTTCGAGGCCACCACCGACTTCGGGGAGATCTCGCCGCTGATGGTCTGGGCCAGCGTGAGGGTGCGCTCGGCCGCAGGCGGGCCGTCGGGGACCCGGAGGTGGGGCGGGATCGTCGAGTCCGGCGTGGCCTCCTCGCCGCCGCCGCCGTCGCCTCCCGAGGCGGAGCCTCCGTCCGAACGCAGCGCACCCAACCCGGCCGAGGCGCCGAACCACAGCAGGACGAGGAACGACAACCCGATGGTGGCCACCACGATGCGGCGGATCAGGAACGTCCGTTCCGTCGGTCGCGTGGGCGGGCCCGGCACCTTGCCGAAGATACCGGCGCACCCCCCGGATGCGGGGGCACCCCGGCGGGTTCAGCCCGGTGGGTGAGCCGCGTTGGTCAACCGCGCCCGCCCTCGACGATCAGGGCGATGCCGAACACCACGAAGAGCACCGCGGCCCCGATGCGGATGGCGTGGGCGGGCAGGCGCTTGCCCAGCACGGCTCCCACCACGATGGCCAGCGCATCGGCCGCGACCATCCCGAGGGTCGCCCCCGACCACGTGCCCACCAGCCCGTTCGTCGACGCGAGGGTGATGGTGGCGAGCATCGTCTTGTCGCCGAGCTCGGCCACCAGGAAGGCGCCCGCGGTGGCGCCCACCACCGAGCGGTTGCTGAGCTCGGGTGTCTCTTCGTCCTCGTCCTCGTCGCTGCGAAGGGTCCACGCCGCGAAACCGAGAAACGCGACGCCGGCCACGATGTTGATGGCCCGGGTGGGCAGCGCCACCCCGAGCACGGCGCCCACCGCCACGGACACGGCGAACATCGCCGCCGCCCCCAGGGCGATGCCGGCGAGCACCGGGAAGGGCCGGTAGCGGGCGGCGAAGGCCATGGCCATCAGCTGGCTCTTGTCGCCCAGCTCGGCCACGAAGATGACCCCGAAGGCGACGAGGAACGCCTGCACCCACTCCACCGGGCCACACTGGCACGGTGTCGCGCTGGGACGAAACCGCCGCCCCCCGAGGAGACGAGTACGACGCCCGCTGGTCGGCCCTCGAGTCCGAGGGCCGATCCATCCACGGCGAGGCCGACTTCGTGGCCGCCCTCTCCCCCACCACGGTTCTCGACGCCGGCTGCGGCACGGGCCGGGTGGCCGTCGAGCTCGCCCGCCGGGGGATCGCCGTCGTCGGCGTCGACCGGGACCCGACCATGCTGGACGCCGCCCGACGGAAAGCGCCGGAGCTGACGTGGGTGGAACAGGACTTGTCCGGCCTCGACTTGACCGGCGTGGCCGGTGCACCGTCGGTGTTCGACGTCGTCGTGGCTGCGGGCAACGTGATGATCTTCCTGGCACCCGGCACCGAAGCCGTCACCGTGGCCCGCCTCGCCGACCACCTCGCCCCCGACGGTCGGCTGGTGGCCGGGTTCTCGCTCACCCACGCCGCCTACGGGCTGGAGCGCTTCGACGCCGACTGCGCCGCCGCCGGCCTCGTCCTCGAGGACCGCTTCGCCACGTGGGACGCTGCGCCCTGGGCCGACGGCGGCGACTACGCGGTCTCGGTGCACCGGCCCACCTGACGCCCACCGCGACGCGCTCCCGTCTGGTTGGCCGAGGGGTCCGCTCACTAACGTCGGGCGCCATGGCGACCGACACCACCACCTTGAAGAAGGGGTCGCGCATCGTCGTGACCGAGGCGCTGCCCGGCGTGCCCGAGGGCACCCCCGGCAAGCTGGGACGGTCCGTGGGCATGCACCTGGTGCGCTACCGCGTCGCCTTCGACAACGGCACCTCGTTCAACTCGGTGGCCCACACCAAGCTGGTGCCCGAGGACGAGTGGGAGACCTTCCAGGAAGAGCGCGAGGCCGCCGCGGCGAAGGCCGCAGCCGGCGAGAGCGAGACTGCGGCCGCGCCGGCGGCCGCAGCGGACGGGGACGCCGGCGGTGCAGCCCCGGCCGACGACCGCCTGGCCAAGATGCTCGCCCGCTCGAAGGCCGCCCGGGAGAAGAAGGCCGCCGGCGGCTAGGACGCACCGGCGCACGCCGTGTGCGCTGAGGTGACCTGATGTGACCTTCGCCCCTCCCCGTGGGGCCGAAGTGAGCGCACGCTCGAACCATGACCAACGGGGTGGAACGGCAGACGGATCGGCTGCACGTCCTCGTGGTGGGTACCGAGGCGTGGGCCATCGACTCGGTCGAGCGTGCGCTCCAGCACGCCGGCCACGAGGTGGTGCGCTGCCCGATACCGCCCACCGGCCCCGGGTGTCCGACGCTCGACGGCGACACGTGCGGGCTCCCGCGCCTCGACCTCGTGTGCTCGGTCCGGGCCCGACCGCTCGACCGGGTGCTGCGCTCCGAGCAGGCCGTCGTGTGCGCGCTGCGCCGCGGCGCACCGCTCATCCTCGCCGGCAGTGCGGCCAGCAGTCCGTTCGCCTGCTTCGCCACGACGTCGGTCGACCTCGACGGCGACGTGGTGGGCGCCTGCGAAGCCGCGGCTGCGGCAGGGCCCGTGATCCGGTCCACGCCGGCGCTCGACGAGCTCGAGCTGCTGGTCAAGCGCCGTTCGCAGCCGGGACAGCCGGTCTGGGACCAGCCTGTCCGACCGCCCGTCCCGGCAGATCGCGACTCCGTGCCCAGCTGACCGGCACCCGAGGGCGACCGACCGCAGGACAGGTGCGCTCGGTGCCCGTCAGATCACACGATCGTCGCGGTGAGCGGCCAGGCGCTGCGCCTCGGCCACGAGCAGGCGCGTCGCGGCGGGGACGGCATGGACCACCTCGTGGGACAGGCCGTCGCCCGGCCCGAACCGAGCGCCCTCGATGCCGACGAGGACCACCTCCTGAGGTCGACGGCCGAGCACGGCGCCCAACGCCAGCGCCTCGGCCACACCGGCGCCGTGGCTGCTGGCGTGCGCCGGCAGGTTGAGCCCCACTACCCGGGGGCCGGGACCGTTCCAGGCCAGCGACGGGTCCGGCGCGTCGACCACGACCCGGTGCACCGTGCCCGTCGGCGACCCCGAGCGGGCGGCATCCACGACCACGGCGGCCCGACACCCTTCCCAGGCGTCGAGGATGCGAGCGGCCTCGCCGTCCAACTCGTGCACGACGACCTCTTCGGGCAGGTCGGCCCGTGCCGCCTCCAGCACCGCGAAGGCCACGCCGTCATCGCCTGCGAACCGGTTGCCGACGGCGAGCACCGCCACGCGAGCCGGCCCGGTCACCCCCGGTCCACGGTCAGGTCGAGGAAGTGGGTGGCGCAGGAGATGCAGGGGTCGTGGTTGCGGATCGACTGCTCGCACACGTGGCGCAGCGCGTCGTCGTCGAGGTCGAGGTTCTGCTCGACCAGGCGGAACAGGTCGGCTTCGATGCTCGGCTGGTTCTGAGAAGTCGGCGGGACGATGACCGCGTCGGTGATGAAGCCTTCGTCGTCGAGCGTGTAGCGGTGGTACAGCAGCCCGCGAGGCGCCTCGGAGACGCCGTGGCCGACCCCGGCGCGGGGCTCGACCGGCACCGCCGGCTGGTCCGGCGGCTCGTAGGCCTCGATCAGGCCGATGGCCTCGTCAACGGCGTGCAGGACCTCGACCGCCCGCACCACGATGCTGCGGAAGGGGTTGCGGTCGTCGGGGCCGACGCCGACCTCGACCGCGGCCGCCCGGGCGCTCTCGGAGAGCCGGTCGTAGCCGAGGGCGAAGCGGGCCATGGGCCCGACGAGGTAGCGGGTGCCATCGGACCGGTAGGCGTGCAGCGCGTTCGAGCGGGCGACGTGCTCCTCGGCGAACTCGTCGAGGAACGCCGACACGGGGATGTCGAGGCCCGAGCTCGAGACCACGTTCCCCCCCACGACGGCGTACTCGTCGGGCCGTGAGAGGGCGACCAGCTCGTGGTCGTAGGTGAGGTCGGGCATGTCGAACGCGCCGACCCACCGGACGGTCCCCTCGGCGATCTCGCGCACCCGCAGCAGGCCGTCGAGCACCGGCTGCAGCTCCCGCCGCGTGGGCACCCGGTAGAAGCCGCCCACCCGCACGTTGAGGGGATGGATGGCGCGCCCGCCGAGCACCTCGACGATCTGGTTGCCCACCTTCTTCAGCGCGAGGCCCTGCTCGACCCGCTCGCGGTGGTCGGCGGCCATCTCGATGGCGCCGTGGTACCCGAGGAAGTCGGGCGCGTGGAGCATGTACACGTGCAGCGTGTGGCTCTCGATCCACTCGCCGCAGTAGAGGAGCCGGCGCAGGGCACGGAGTGGCCCGTCCACCACCACGCCGCAGGCGTCCTCGATGGCCTCGCACGCACTCATCTGGTAGGCGACCGGGCAGATCCCGCAGATGCGGGCGGTGATGTCGGGCGGCTCGGTGTGGCGCCGGCCGCGCAGGAACGCCTCGAAGAAGCGGGGCGGCTCGTAGATCTGGAGCTCGACGCCGACGAGGGCCCCGTCGCGGATCTCGACGTGCATGGCCCCCTCACCCTCGACCCGGGCGAGCGCCTCGACCTTGATGGTGCGGGTCGTGTCGTCGCTCACGGTTGCCTCCGGTGGGGGTCGGGCAGGCGCACGGTGCTGGCCGAGCGGAACGGCTCGGCCCACGCGTTGAAGGTCCGCAGGAAGCGGCCCTGGTCCGATTCGTCCATGCCCACGGCGGCGAGTGCGGGGGCGAGCGACTCCGGCATCGACGACTCGGACGGGCCGAAGCAGCCGTAGCAGCCGCGGTGGTAGCTCGGGCACAGCGCGCCGCATCCGGCGTGGGTGACGGGGCCCAGGCAGGGGGTGCCGTGGGCCACCAGGACGCAGACGTTGCCGGCCGCCTTGCACTCGACGCACACGCTCTGTCCGCTCACCACCGGCTTGCGACCGGCCAGGAGCGCGCCGACCACCTCGAGCAGCTGGCGGCCGTCGATGGGGCATCCCCGCAGCTCGAGGTCGACCGGCACGTGGTCGGCGATGGCCGTCGAGGTGGCGAGGGTGTCGATGAACGACGGGCTGGCGTAGACGACGGAGACGAACTCGTCGACGTCGGCGAAGTTGCGCAGGCCCTGGATGCCGCCGGCGGTGGCGCAGGCCCCGATGGTGATGAGCACCTTGGACGCCGCCCGCACCTCCTGGATGCGCTCGACGTCGTGGGGCGTGGTGATCGAACCCTCGACCAGGGACACGTCGTAGGGACCCTCGACCTGTGCGCTCGTGGCCTCGAGGAAGTAGCCGATGTCGACGGCGTCGGCGACGGCCAGCAGCTCGTCCTCGCGGTCGAGCAGGGTGAGCTGGCACCCGTCGCAGGACGAGAACTTCCACACCGCCAGGCGGGGCTTGGCCCCGGGGGCGGTCATCGCTCTCGCACCCGGAGCAGGGGCGCCGCCCGGTCGGCGCTGACGACGGGACCGTCGAGGCACACGAAACCACCTCCGAGCTGGCAGTGGCCGCAGTGGCCCACCGCGCACTTCATGTTGCGTTCGAGCGAGAGCTGGACGTCCGAGAGCTCGACGCCGAGACCTTCGAGCGCCTGCGCCGTGAAGCGCATCATCACCTCCGGCCCGCACACGAGGGC
Source organism: Acidimicrobiales bacterium (assembly GCA_016794585.1). Lineage (NCBI taxonomy): Bacteria > Bacillati > Actinomycetota > Acidimicrobiia > Acidimicrobiales > Acidimicrobiales bacterium. The sequence continues at coordinate 60,981 of JAEUJM010000002.1, read as the reverse complement.
GGTGGTCGCGGCAGGGTCGAGATCGACCAGGTCGAGCACCTCGGTCACCACGCCGATGTGGCCGTGCCACGCCCGGTCGCCCCGGTCGACGGTGGTCACCACCTGGACGCCGGAGCGACCCCAGTCGGCGAGCAGATCGCCGAAGAGCAGGTCGGCCGGCGTGCGCGCCCCGACGACGACGCCGATGCCGAGGAATTCATCGGCCCGGGCGACCGCCTCCGCGATGGAGGGCCGCAGCGGGACGAGGCCGACGCCACCGGCCACGAACAGCACGTGCCGGCCGCTGGCGGCCTCGAGGTCCCAGGCCGTCCCGAACGGCCCCCGCACCCCGATGGTGCCGCCGACGGCGGTGCCCACGAGCGCCCGGCTCACGGCCCCGACCACCCGGATGGTCTCCTCGATGGTGCCGTCGCTCCCCGTCCCGCCGAGGGAGATCGGCACCTCGCCGACCCCCGGCGCCCAGAGCATGAAGAACTGGCCGGGCCGGGCCGTCGGCAGGGCCGACCCCGTCGGGGCGAGGGTCAGGGTGACGGTGTCCACCCCTTCCTGGCGTCGGCCCACGACCTCGTAGGGCGTGGGGACCATGGGGTCGGCCACGGGCATGGCCGACGCCGTCGAGGTGGGGCGGGGCTCAGACATCGCCGTACACGTCCAGGAGGCGGAAGCGGGCCGCTTGCAGGCGCTTGACCAGCAGCCCGGCGAAGCGCTGGACGAGCAGGTAGCCGAGGGCCGGGTCGGCATCGAGGTGCCGGCGCAGTTCGGCGGCGTCGAGGGCGACGGCCGAGGTCTCGTCGAGGGCGATGGCCTCGAACTGCCACTGGTGGGGCGGGAAGAGCCACGAGGCGCCGAGCACGTCGCCCGACGAGAGCGTGGTGAGGAGGTGGGGCGGGCGTCCGACGGCGTGGATCTCCAGGCCGACGCGGCCGGAGCGCAGGACGAAGAACCGGTCCGCCGCGTCTCCTTCGCGGAAGATCACCTCACCCGGGGCGAAGCGGACGTCGGTGCCGATGCCGGCGAGGGCCGTGAGCTCTTCCGCGCCCACGCCCTCGAAGAACGGGTGCTCGGCGAGCAGGTCGGCGATGGGCTTCACGGCGTGCTCCCTTCGGGGCGCAGCGCGCCGTCGGCGGCGGCGATGGCGGCGACCTCCTCCGTGAGGTCGATGCCCACGGGGCACCACGTGACGCAGCGACCGCAACCGACGCAGCCCAGCTCGTCGAACTGGTCGACCCACGTCGAGAGCTTGTGGGTGAGCCACTGGCGGTACCGGGAGCGGACGCTGCCGCGCACCGGGGCGCCGGCGAGATAGGTGAAGTCGAGGGTGAAGCAGGAATCCCACCGCTGGGTGCGCTCGGCGACCGTTGCGCCGAGGTCGACGCTGTCCTCGACGTTCGTGCAGAAGCACGTGGGGCAGACCATGGTGCAGTTGGTGCAGGCGAGGCAGCGCTCGGCGACCTCGTCCCACCGCGGGTGCTCGAGGTTGCGGGCCAGCAGACCGGCGACGCTTGTGGCGGGGACGGAGCGGACCTGTCCGGCGGCGGCCCGCTCGGCCGCGGCCGCTGCGTCGGCGCGGTCGGCGTCGTCCGCCGGCTGGTGCTCCACCCGGGCGAGCAGCGCCGCTCCTCGCTCGGTGCCGACGCGCACGAAGAACCGCGGCCGGTCGCCGTCGAGGCGCTCGGCGACGGCGAGGTCGAATCCCGCCTCGGCGGCGGGCCCCGAGCCCATGGATGCGCAGAAGCAGGTGGGACCGGACTCGCTGCAGTCGGCGGCGATGACGAACACGTCGGCGCGCCGGGCCGCGTAGCCGGCGTCGGGGAAGGCGCCATCGCGCAGCACGCGGTCCTGCACCTCGATGCCCCGGAGGTCGCACGCCCGCACACCGACGAAGGCGAGCGGCGGCGGCGCCGGCGGGGGTTCGACCTCGAACCCACCGCCGTCGAGGCGGGCCCGGAACACCGTCTCGTGCGCCGGGTGCAGGAAGGGCCGCCACGAGGTGGACGGCGTGGTGAAGCCGAAGTGGGCGTCGTCGTCTCGGCGGCGCAACCGGTAGCGCCCCGGGCCCTGGTCGTCGGCCCAGCCGATGGGCAGGTCGGCCACCCCGGACAGCTCGTCGAGCACGATGGCCCCGTCTCGGACCTGCGGCCCGATCACGGTGCGCCCCTCGGCGGCGAGCGCGCCGAGCAACGCATCGAAGGCCTCTTCGGTCACCAGCGCGTCGTCCACTGGTGGCCAGTGTCCCCGATCCTCGGGCGCTTGGGGAGAGCCGAAGGTCCCTGGCGACGACGGGACGGTTCGACGACGATGGCCGGGACCCCGAGGAGCCCCATGCCCGTGATCGAGCTCGCCGGCGTCGCCCGCCACTACGACGTGGGCGACAGCCGGGTGACCGCACTGCACGACGTCGACCTGACCGTCGAGGAGGGCGAGTTCCTCGTGGTGCTCGGCCCGTCGGGGTGCGGCAAGACCACGTTGTTGAACCTGATCGGGGCGCTCGACACCCCGAGCGAGGGTTCGGTGTGCGTCGCGGGGCACACCCTCGACGGCGCCAGCCGCAAGGACCTGTTCCGGTTCCGGCGGGAGACCGTCAGCTTCGTGTTCCAATCGTTCAACCTGTTCCCGGCCCTCACCGCCCGGGAGAACGTCCAGTTCGCCATCGACGTGGCCCGGGACGACCGGGCGGGGCCGAGCGCGGTCGAGGTGCTCGACCGGGTGGGCCTCGGCAGCCGGGTGGACCACTTCTCCCATCAGCTCTCCGGCGGTGAGCAGCAGCGGGTGGCCATCGCCCGTGCCCTCGCCACCGGCAACCCCGTCCTGCTCGCCGACGAGCCCACCGGCGAGCTCGACTTCCACACCGGCATCGCCATCCTCGAACTGCTGCACGAGCAGTCACACGCCGGCGTCACCGTGGTGATCGTCACCCACAACCGCGAGATCAGCCGGGTGGCCGACCGGGTGGTCGAGCTCTCGAGCGGCACGATCGTGGGTGACGGCCCACCACCAGGGGGCACGGCCGAGATCGCCAGCCTTCACTGGTGACCTCCACCGCACCCTCGGCGGCCGCGACCGGGCGAGGCGCCCGGGCCCTGCTCTGGCTCCGCTGGTCGTGGCGCGACCTCCGCGCCCGGTGGCTCCAGGTGGCGGCCATCGCCCTCATCATCGCCATCGGCTCGGGCACCTACTCGGGCCTCACCAGCGTCTCGGCCTGGCGGCTGGCGTCCTACGACGCCAGCTACGCGGCGCTGAACATGTACGACCTGCGCCTCGAGCTGACCACCGGCAGCTACGCCGGCGCCGACGAACTGGTCGACCTGGCCCGCTCCATCCCGAGCGCCGCGGACCTCGAGGAGGTCGAGCCCCGCCTCCAGGAGCCCATCCAGGTCGACGCGTCCACCCCCGACGAGCTCGTCCTCGTCCCCGGTCGCCTCGTCGGCGTGGACGTCACCGATGGCGGCCCGGACGTCAGCGGCATCGCCACGGTGGGCGGCCGCGGGCTCCGTCCCGACGACGCCGGGCGCGACGTCGTGGTGGTCGACGAGCACCTCGCCGCCAACCACGACCTCCCCCCGACCGGCACGCTGCGCCTGAGCGGCGGACGCGAGCTTCGCTACGTGGGCACCGGGCTATCCCCCGAGAACTTCTTCCCCGTGGACAACCGGGGCAGCGTGTTCGCCGACTTCGCGGTGCTCTACGCGCCGCTGGCCACGGTGCAGCGGCTGACGGACCACGCCGACCAGGCCAACGGCCTGGCCATCACGGTCCGCCCCGGCGCCGACCGGGACCGCATCCAACGCGAGCTCGAGGACGCCCTCGCCGCCGACCTGGGCGAGCTCGGCACCACCATCACCCGCCAGGAGGACGACCTCGTCCTTCGCCTGCTCTACGACGACGTCGAGGGCGACCAGCGCTTCTACGACATCTTCGCCTTCCTGATCCTGGCCGGCGCGACGTTCGCGGCGTTCAACCTCACGGTGCGCATCGTGGAGGCCCAGCGTCGCGAGATCGGCATCGGCATGGCGCTGGGCGTGCCGCCGTCGACGATCGCGGTCCGTCCCCTGCTCGTGGGCGCGCAGGTGGCGCTGCTGGGCGTCGCCTTCGGCATCGGTGTCGGCCTGCTCATCGACCAGTTGATGGCCGACCTGCTCTCGGGCTTCTTCCCCCTGCCCGAATGGCGCTTCGCCTTCCATCCCGGGATCTTTCTGCGGGGCGCCGCCCTCGGGCTGCTCCTCCCCCTGGTCGCCACGGCCATCCCCGTGTGGCGAGCGGTGCGGGTGACCCCGGTCGAGGCCGTCAGCACCACCCACCGGGCCGCGGGCGGCGGCCTCGCTCCCCTGGTCAGCCGTCTCCCGCTCCCCGGTTCGAGTGTGGCCCAGATGCCGTTCCGCAACGTGCTCCGCGAGCCTCGCCGCACCGTCCTGACCGCGCTCGGCATCGCGGCGGCGATCACCACGCTCGTCGGGGTGATCGGCATGATCGACTCGTTCGTCGCCACCATCGACGCCGGCGACGCCGAGATCGTGGGCGACACCCCGGACCGCCTGACCGTGGACCTGGAAGGGTTCGCCCTGGCCGACTCGCCCGAGGTGACGGCTATCACCGAGGACCCGATGCTTCGTGCGGCCGAGCCAGGGCTCACCCTCGGCGGCACGCTGGCGCCCGGGGATGACGAGATCGACGTCGCGCTGTACCTCACGGACCTCCAGAGCGACCTGTGGGTCCCCACCGCCACCGCCGGCGACCTCGACAGCGACGAGCCCGGCCTCGTGCTCACCGAGAAGGCGGCGGGCGACCTCGGCATCGGCGTCGGCGACCAGGTCGCTCTTCGCCATCCCTATCGCGAGGGCGTGGGCTACCGCTGGGTGACGACCGACCTCCCCGTGATCGCGCTGCAGCCGAACCCCTACCGCTTCGTGGTGTACCTCGACGACGAGTGGGCCTCGCTGTTCGACCTGGAGGGCGTGGTGAACACGCTGCGGGTCGCCCCCGCCGACGGGGTGACCGTCGAGGACGTCCAACGGTCCCTCTTCGGCCAGGAAGGGGTGGCCTCGGTGCAGCCCGTCACCGACCTGGCCCAGGGGGTGCGCGACCAGATCGACGAGGTGCTCGGCATCTTCCGCGTCATCGAGGGTGCGGTGCTGCTCATGGCCCTGCTCATCGCCTTCAACGCCACCTCGATCAACATGGACGAACGGGCTCGGGAGAACGCCACGCTGTTCGCCTTCGGCCTACCGGTGCACCGCGTGGTGCGGGTGGCGGTGACGGAGAGCGTGGTCATCGGCGTGCTGGGCACCGTCACCGGGGTGGTGGCCGGCCGGCTCCTGCTCGCCTGGCTGATGGCATCGATCGTCCCCGAGACCCTGCCCGACATCGGCGTGGTGACCTACCTCTCGACCACCACCGTGGCCACCGCGCTCGTCCTCGGCGTGCTCGCCGTGGCGGTGGCGCCGCTGCTCACCGTGCGCCGCCTTCGGCGCATGGACATCCCCTCGACGCTGCGCGTGGTCGAGTGAACGGGCACCGTGGCCGGGTGACCGGCGTCACCGGGGCGAGGTGACGTTCGGCCCTTGGGCGCACGCGCACCAGGGCGTTCACTGCAGACATGACCACTTCCGTACCTCCGGTATCCGGTGGTCCCCCGCCTGGGCCGCCCCCTGCGGGGCCACCGTCCTACCCGCCGCCGGCGGGGCCTCCGCCCGCGACACCCCCACCCGGCGGCTACGGGTACGGCTACGGCGGTTACCCGCCGGGGCCACCACCCAAGCGTTCGAACACCGGCATCATCGTCGCCATCGCCGTCGGCGTGGTCGTGCTGCTCGTGGCGGCGACGGTCGGGGTCCTGGTCCTCACGTCCGACGACGCCGAGGCCGGCGAGATCTTCCTGGCTCCCGCCTCCGACGTCGGTGACGACCCCTTCACCGACAGCGTCTCGAACCCCGACAACCTCAGCGTGGCGGCCGAGGGCACGTCCGGCACGTCATCAGGCGGGCCGGTCGAGGTGCGCAGCGCCTCCGGCTCGGAGCCCGGCCTCTACGGCGGCACCCAGAACCAGGCCCAGTGCGACCGACGCCAGATGATCGAGTTCCTGACCGCCAATCCCGACAAGGGGCAGGCGTGGGCCGGCGTGCAGGGCATCGCCTTCGCCGACCTCGAGGACTACATCCTCGACCTCACCTCGATGCAGCTCCGCACCGACACCCGGGTGACCAACCACGGCTTCCGGGACGGGCGGGCAACCACCATCCAGACCGTCCTCCAGGCCGGCACCGCCGTGCTGGTGGACCGCCAGGGCATCCCCCGGGCGCGCTGCGCGTGCGGCAACCCCCTCACCCCGCCGACCGCGGTCTCGGGCAGCCCCCGCTTCCGGGGCCCGCAGTGGACCGGCTTCAACCCGGCCAGCCTGACCGTCATCCAGATCGACGTGACCATCGACATCTTCGTGATCACCGACCTCGACACGGGCGACCCGTTCACCCGCCCGCCGGGGACCGACGGCGACGACGACCAGCCCGGTGACGGCACCGACACCGATACCGACACGGACACGACGAACCCGCCGAACACGCTCCCGCCGGACACCCTCCCCCCCGATGACTTCAGCAGTGACAACGACGTCGACATCATCCTCACGTGGGGTGGCAACGACGACCTCGACCTCCACGTCATCGAACCGAGCGGCGAGGAGCTCTCCTTCTCGACCCCCACCACCTCGACCGGAGGCACCCTCGTCGGCGGCGACGACGTCCCCGACTGCGAGGACGCGGGCGCCCACGGCGAGGAGGCGTTCTGGGGACCCGGGCAGGCGCAGCCGGGCACCTACCAGCTGTTCGTCCGGAACTTCAACGCCTGCGACGAGGACGGCGCCAACTACGACCTCCAGGTGTCGGTGAACGGTGAGTTCGTGGCCGGCGACACCGGGGTCCTCACCCCCGGCACCGACTCGGCCACCATCACCTTCGAGGTGCCGGGCTGAGCAGGGCAGGCCATTGACGGCTTCGCACGAATGGTCTACGTTTTCCGAAGTGCCTTCGGAAAACGTCGACATATCGGTCGAGCCGGACCGCCGCACCCGCAAGCGGGCCGCCAAGCGCAACGACCTGCTCGACCTCGCACTCGAGCTGAGCGAGCGCCTCGGGGTCGAGGGCGTCACCATGGCCGCCCTCGCCGATGCCGCCGACTACGCCCCGGCGTCGCTCTACACCTACTTCCCGTCGCGCAGCGCCCTCATCGCCGCGATGCAGCAACGGGCCCTGCACACCCTCGGCGGCGTGGCCGAGTCGACCCTCCAGGCGTGGGAGCTCGACGCCGGCGCCCGGCCCGACCCCCTCCCCCCGACCGTGGCCGCCCTGGCCCGGCTCTGGGTGTTCAGCGACCTGTTCCTCGCCGCTCCCGAGTCCCACGCCCGGGAGTTCCGCCTCCAGCAGCAGCTGTTGGCCACGCCCAAGGTCCAAGAAGCCAACGACGCCGCCACCGTGGTGCCCGCGGCCATGAGCGTCCTCGACCGTCCCCGCCGGCTGTTGGCCGACGCCGTGGCCGCCGGCGCCCTCGACCCCCACGATGCCGGCGCCGACCCCGTCGACGGGGTCCTCGACGGCGACCTCCTGCGCACCTTCGTGTGGATCACCGCCCTCAACGGCGGCCTCCAGATCGACGACCTCGGCATCGGCGTCCCCACCACCGGCGCGACCCTCGGCCACGAGCTCACCCGGGCGCTCCTCGCCGGCTGGGGCGCCGACGCCACTGCCCTAACCACCGCCCGACTCGCCAGCGACCACTGGGTCGCCGACCACCTCTGAGAGGCCTGCCATGACGACGCTGCTCCTCACCCTCCTCGCCTTCGCCTTCGGCTGGCTGCTGTGGACCCTCGGCGAGTACGTGCTGCACCGCTTCGCCATGCACGAGCTGCATGGCAAAGGGATCATGAGCCGCGAGCACCTGCTCCACCACGTGCGCGCCGACTGGCACCTCGCCTACACCAACGTGCTCAGCTGGATCGGCGTCGGCCTCGTCGGCGGGCTCATCTGGACCCCGCTGTTCTGGTACCTCACCGGCTCGCTGGCCATCGGCCTCGGCGTCGCCGCGGGCTGGGCCGTCGGCTACGGCGTCTACGAGTACTGCCACGCCCAGGCCCATCTGCGCGGCCCGGTGGGCACGTACTCGCACTGGCTGCGCATCCACCACTTCCACCACCACTTCGGCCACCCCATGAGCAACCACGGCGTGAGCGTCCCCTGGTGGGACCGGGTCTTCGGCACCCTCGAGCGCCCCGAGCGGGTGCGTGTCCCCCGCCGCCTCGCCATGGCCTGGCTCCTCGACGACGACGGCGAGCTCCGCCCCGAGTACGCCGACGACTACGTGCTGGTCGGCGCCGCCTCCAGCGACGAGCGCACCGCGGCGCTCGACAAGGCCCGCGCCTTCGCCTCCATCGCCCCCGAGGACTGAACCGAGAGCTCTCCGCTCAGGGCGCCATCTCGTAGGCGCCGGAGACGGCGAGCACGTCGCCCTCCCAGACCCGGGCGGTGCGGTCGGGGTCGACCACGGGCTTGCGGATCATGGCGAGGCAGAGGTCCTGCTGGGCCTGGGTGGTGCTGGGCTTGCCGTGGAGCTGCACGGCGAAGCGGGACACGTCGCGCACGAACACGTCGAAGGTCTGGTCGACGAGGTCGTCGGCGACGTCGTAGATGGCGGCGTTCTCGAGGACGAGCTGGGCGTACACCACGAGGGTGAAGATCTCCCCCACCGCCAGCAGGACGTCGATGTCGCGGGCCTGGGCCTCGTCGAGGGGCGTCTCGGCCAGGAAGCGCACCAGCACGTCGGCCTGCTCGCGGAACACGGCCACGTTGGGGAGGTCGCTCGCCTCGAAGGGCTTGCGCCACGGGCCGAACCGCACCTTCGAGAGGCCCCCGGTCGGGCCCTGGTCGAACAGGAAGTCGTCGTTGGCGGCGTCGGCCCGCTGGGGCACGTCGGGCACGTCGGCGGGCTCGAAGAAGTAGTTGTGCATGAACTTCACGATCAGCGAGATGTTCACGTGCACCGTGCCCTCGAGCTTGGGCAGGGCCCGGATGTCCCGGGCGGCCGCCTCGAAGTACGTGTCCTTCTCGAAGCCCTTGGCGGCGATGACGTCCCACAGGTGGTTGATGACGTCCTCGCCCTGGGTGGTGACCTTCATCTTCACCACCGGGTTGAACAGCAGGTAGCGGCGGTCCTCGAGCGACGCGGACCGGAAGTAGTCGCTGGCCCGCAGGGCGACGAGCTTCATGGCCACGAGCCGGCAGTAGGCGTCGGTGAACAGCTGGCGCACGTGGGCGAAGTCGGTGACCGGGTGCCCGTAGAGGACACGGTTGTGGGCATGGGTGACCGCCTCGTAGAGGGCGTGGGTGCAGATGCCGATCGACGCCCACCCCAGGTTGTACTTGCCGATGTTCACGGTGTTGAGCCCGGCGTTCCAGGCGTCGGCGCCGACGGCGATGAGGTCCGCCTCGGTGATCGGGTAGTCGTGCAGGCGGAACTCCGACACGTAGTTCTGGCTCCACACCACGTTCTTCACCAGCTCGTAGCTCGGGTGCTGCGAGCTGACGGCGAAGGCCACCGGGTTGCCGTCGGGGAGCTTGCCGAAGACCGAGACCAGCGCCGCCTTGTTGCCGTTGCCGATGTAGTACTTCGACCCGTTGGCGAGGTACGTGCCGTCGTCCTGGGGCTCGAGCACCATGTCGGTGGAGTAGAGGTCGGCGCCGTGGGCCTTCTCGGAGAGGCCGAACCCGAAGATCCCGCCCCCGGCGAGCAGCGCGGCGGCCCGCTCGCGCAGCGCCTCGTTGTCCGACATCCACAGCGGGCCGAGGCCGAGGACCGTGACCTGCCACGTGTACCAGTACTGCAGGCCGTAGAAGCCGAGGATCTCGGCGAACTCGCAGATGCGCCAGGTGTCCCAGCGACTGTCCTCGGCACCCAGCCCCGCCGGCGTGCACATCGTGGCGAAGATCCCCTCCTCGGCCACGAAGTCGAGGAAGTCCTGGTACCAGACCGCGGCGTGGTCGTCGGCCTTGAGCCGTTCCTTGCCGCGGGCCTCGAACCAGGCGACGGTCTTGGCCATCACCTCGCGGCTGCGCTCGTCGGGGTAGGGCCGGTCCAACCGGCCGGGGTGCAGGAGCAACGACATGGCGCAAGCGTAGGCACGGGCCGCCGTGGGGCAGAATGGGAGCGCGCCTGCGGGGACGGGCGCCCGGACAAGGGGACAGCCACATGACGATGACCGACGCGAACCGGCGGGTCGAGCAGCGCTCGCCGTACCTCGACGGGATGTACGCACCCGTCCAGGACGAGGTGCGAGCCGACCTCGAGGTGCTCGCCGGCGAGCTGCCGGCGGATCTCCGGGGCGTGTTCGCCCGCAACGGCTCCAACCCCCGCTTCGAGCCCGAGGGCCGGTACCACTGGTTCGACGGCGACGGGATGGTGCACATCGTGCACTTCGACGACGCCGGCGCCCACTACGCCAACCGCTACGTGCGCACCCGGGCGCTGGCCGCCGAGGAGGAAGCGGGCGAGGCGCTGTGGACCGGGATCCTCGAGCCCCCGGACTTCTCCAAGTTCCCCGACGTGTTCAAGGACACCGCCAACACCGACCTGGTGTTCTTCAACGGCGAGCTCCTGGCGCTGTGGTGGCTCGGCGGCGACGCCTACCGCCTGTCGCTCCCCGACCTCGAGACCCTCGGCCGCGAGGACTTCGGGGGCACCCTCCAGACCCACATCGCCGCCCACCCCAAGGTCGACCCCGTCACCGGCGAGCTGCTGTTCATCGACTACGACCCGGTCCCGCCCTTCCTCACCCTCGGCGTGGTGTCCCCCGACGGCAAGGTGGTGCGCAGCCAGACCGTCGAGGTCGGCGGCCCCCGCCTCCAGCACGACATCGCCTTCAGCGACGACTGGATCGTCGTGTTCGACTTCCCCTTCATGTGGGAGCAGCAGGACGGCCGGAGCCGCCTGGCCTTCCACCGCGACCGGCCCGCCCGCTTCGGCCTCGTCGCCCGCGGCGGCGACACGAGCGCCCCCGTGGCCGACGTCCGCTGGTTCGAGACCGACCCCTGCTTCATGTACCACGTGTGCGGCGCCTGGCAGGAGGACGGCGTGGTCAAGCTCGTCGGCTGCGAGATCGCCGACCCGCTGGCGTCGGACCCGGGCAACGCGCCGGACCTGCCGGACGCGCCGCAGATCGCGATGCTCCGCCTCGAGCCGTTCCTGACCGAGTGGAGCTTCCACCTCGCCGACGGGACCATCACCAAGCGCCGCCTCGACGACCAGATGGCCGAGTTCCCGCGCATCGACGTCCGCCGCATCGGTCAGCCCTTCCGCTACTCCTACCTGATGCGCTTCGCCGAGCGCTCCGAGCTGGCCTTCGACGGTGTGATCCGCCACGACCGGCTGACGGGCGCCACCACCTCCCATGCCTGGCCCGAGGGCTGGTACGGGTGCGAGACGCCGTTCTGCCCCCGCACCGGCTCGACCGACGAGGCCGAGGGCTACCTCGTCAGCTTCGTGGTGGAGGAGGCGACCGGCGCCACCGAGGTGCACGTCCTCGACGCCGAGCGCCTCGAGGACGGACCGGTCTGTCGCCTCGCCGTCCCCGCGCGGGTGCCGGCGGGGTACCACTCGTGGTGGGTCCCGGCCGAGGAGCTCGCTTCGTCGTGAGCGACGAGCCGACGCCCTTCGTCCTCGGCGGCCACCAGAGCGACTTCGCCCGCAACGCCAGCCGTGAGGGTCTCGACCTCACCGCGCTGATGGGCGAGGCGGCCCGGGGCGCCCTGGCCTCGGCCCGGCTGGACGCCGCCGACGTCGGCGTCGCCCACGTCGGCAACTTCGCCGCGGAGATCTACTCGGGCCAGGGCCACCTGGGCGGCCTGCTCGTCGACGCCGTCCCCGAGCTCGAGGGCATCGCCGTCAGCCGCCACGAGGCGGCGTGCGCCTCCGGGAGCATGGCCGTGCTGGCCGCCACCGCCGACCTGGCTGCGGGGCGCGCCGACGTCGCCCTCGTGGTGGGCGTCGAGCTGATGCGGGCCGACGGCGGCTTCGCCGCGCAGGCCGCCCTCAGCGCGGCCGGCCGGGCGCACGACGAGGTGGTCGGCCTCGAGTACCCGTGGCCCAAGCTCTTCGGTGACGTGGCCGACGAGTACGACCGCCGCTACGGCCTCGACGACATCCACCTCGCCGCCATCGCCCGCAAGGCGTTCGCCAACGCCAAGGGCAACCCGCTCGCCCAGACCCGCACGTGGTCCGTGGGCGACGCCACCTTCGCCGCCGACGACGAGACCAACCCCGTCGTGGCGGGCCGCCTCCGCCGCTCGGACTGCTCGCAGGTCACCGACGGCGCCGCCGCGGTCGTCCTCGCCACCCCCCGCTTCGCCGAGGCGTGGGCCGCCGAGCGGGGGCTCGACCTCGCCGCCGTGGCCCGCATCGAGGGCTGGGGCCACCGCACCGCCCGCATGACGATGACCGACAAGTTCGAGGCCAGCCGCGACGAGCCGTACGTGTTCCCCCAGCTCCGCGCCGCCGCCCTCGACGCCTTCTCCCGGGCCGGGATCGCCTCGGTTGACGAGCTCGACGCCGTCGAGACCCACGACTGCTTCACCATCAGTGAGTACGCCGCCCTCGACCACCTCGGCCTCACCGCTCCCGGCGAGAGCTGGAAGGCCGTCGAGGACGGGCGCATCGAGCGATGCGGTGCCCTGCCCGTCAACCCGTCCGGCGGGCTGCTCGCGGCCGGCCACCCCGTCGGGGCCACCGGGGTGCGCATGCTGTGGGACGCCACCCGCCAGGTCACGGGGACGGCCGGCGAGTGCCAGGTCGACGGCGCACGGCGGGTCGCGACCCTTAACTTGGGGGGCAGCCTCACCACCGTCGCCAGCTTCGTGGTCGGACGCGGCTGAGGCCCACCGATCCTGCAACACATCCGACCAGAGCGCGAGGGCGACCAGCCGTGAGCTACCAGTGGAAGGCCGGCGAGGGCGTTGCCAACGGGTTCCGCCGTATTGCCGTCGAGGAGCTGACCGAGGCCCTCGACGGCCTGGCCGACCCGACCGTTCTGGGGGTGGAGGCGACCGTCCACGGTGCCCGCAAGCACTGCAAGAAGGTCCGGGGGCTGGCCCGCCTCGTCCGCCCGGGATTGGCCAAGGCGGACTTCCGCGCCGTCAACCAGGGGACCCGGGACGCGGCCGCCGAGCTCTCCTCGTTCCGCGACGCCCACGCCCTGCTGGCAACCTTCGACCGGCTGCTCGTCGCACCCGCGGGCGAGCTCGAGCGCCACGACCTCGACGTGGTGCGCGACGAGCTGGCCCGGCGGGCCGACGAGGCCAGTCGTGCCGTCGCCACCGGCGGCGACAAGGTCGAGGCCGCTCGGGCCGGGCTGGAGGCGGTGCGCGAGATCGTCGTGGACTGCGACGTCGAGGACGACCTCGACGTGCTCCTCCTGGGTGCCCGCACCACCTACGAGCGGGGCCGGGACGCGATGACCCAGGCGGCGAAGGCCGAGCACGACGAGGACCTCCACGAGTGGCGCAAGCGCGAGAAGGACCTCTGGTACGCCACCCGCCTGGTCGCGGCCGCGGCCCCGGCGGTGCTCGGGCCGCAGGCGAAGCTGCTGCACGTGCTGTCCGAGGACCTCGGCGACGACCACGACCTCGCCGTCCTGTCGGACCTCGTCGGCGTCGACCCCGAGGCCTTCGGCGGCGAGGACGCTGCGCGACCGGCGCTCGACCGGGCCTCCCGTGCCCGCACCGATCTCCAGCACCACGCGTTCGGACTCGGCGGGCAGGTCTACGCCGAGTCCCCCAAGGCCTTCACCCGCCGCCTGAAGGCCTACTGGCGGGCCTGGGAGCACGGCGACCCCGATCTCCCCGCCGATTGACGCGCTCCCCTCAAACCGTGCTCAGGGTGGGCTGAGGGCCCGACGCGCCTCGTAGCTGGGCGGCGCCGGCTCGACCCGCACCTTCACGTCGAGGGCGGCGACGCCGGCGGCGGACACGACCACCGGGTTGGCGTCGAGCTCGACCACCTCGGGCAGGTGGTCGGCGATCAGGCTGACTCGCAGCAGGAGGTCCTCGAGCGCTTCCACGTCCACGGGCTCGGAACCCCGGTAGCCGAAGAACAGCGGCGACAGGCGCAGCGACCGCACCAGGTCGCGGGCGTCGGCGTCGGTGACCGGCACGAGCTGGAGCGCAGTGTCCCGCAGGAGCTCAGCCTGCACGCCCCCCATGCCGAACGCCACGGTCGGCCCGAAGGACCGGTCGTGGAGGATGCCGACGATCACCTCGATGCCGGCGCCCGCCATCGGCTGGACGATCCCGCCCCCCATGGCGGCGCCGAGCCGGCGCTCCATGGCCTCGTAGGCATCACGCACGGCGTCGTCGGACGCGAGGCCGAGGCGCACCGCGCCGACGTCGGTCTTGTGCACGATGGCGCCGCTGGCGGCCTTGAGCGCCACCGGCAGCCCGAGGGCGCGGGCGGCGGCGACGGCCTCGTCGGCGGAGTGCACCTGGCGGGAGTCCACCACGGGCACGCCGAACGCTCGCACGAGGGCGAGAGCGTCGTCCGCGTCCAGCCAACCTCCTTCCGGCCGGGCGGTGAGGAAGGACTCGACCACCGCTCGCCCGGCGACCGGGTCGGTCCCGGGCAGGTCCGGCACGATGCCCGGGTCCCGACGCAACCAGGCCGCGTGCTCGGCCACCCGTCCGATGGCGCGCACCGCCGACTCGGGGAACGCGAAGGACGGGATGGCCCGATCGTCGTCGCGCAGCGACTCGGGCACGCCCTCCTGGCCGAGGAAGCAGGCCACGACCGGCTTCGAGCCGTCGGCCGCCCCGACGATGGCCCGGGCCACGTCGTCGGTGTTCGTCACCATCGGCGGGACGAAGATGGCGAGGACGGCGTCGACCTCGTCGGAGGCCAACAGCGCCCGCAGGGCGGCGTCGAAGTGATGGGCGCTGGCCGAGGCCACGAGGTCGATCGGGTTGCGCACCGTGGCCTCGGGTGAGCTCAGCGCCCGCAGCTCGGCCTGGAGCCCGTCGCTCAGCTCGGGCACCTCGAGCCCGAAGCTCTCGCAGGCGTCGGCCGCCAGGATGGCGGGGCCGCCACCGTTGCTGACGATGGCCAGTCGGCGGCCTGCGGGCAAGGGCTGGTGGGACAGCACCTGGGCGGTGTCGAAGAGCTGCTCGAGGGTGTCGACCCGGATCACGCCGGCCTGGCGGAACAGGGCCCCGACGGTCGCGTCCGGGCTGGAGAGCGCGGCGGTGTGGGAGGAGGCTGCCCGGACCCCGGTGGGAGTCCGCCCGCCCTTCACCGCGACGATGGGCTTCGTCCGTGCGATCTCACGCGCCAGGCGACCGAACTTGCGTGGGTTCCCGAAGGACTCGAGGTAGAGCAGGATCACGTCGGTCTCGGGGTCCTCCTGCCAGTACGGCAGGAGGTCGTTGCTGCTCACGTCGGCCTTGTTGCCGAGGGACACGAAGCTGGAGACCCCCAGCCCCAGGCTGCCGGCTCGGTGCAGGAGCTCGATGCCGAGCGCCCCCGACTGGGACGCGAACGCGACACGGCCTGCCGCCGGAGCGAAGGGCGCGAAGGTGGCGTTCATGCGGATGGCCGGGCTGGTGTTGACCACGCCCATGCAGTTCGGGCCGATCAGGCGCATGCCGCTGCGTCGGGCGAGCTCGACCACCTGGCGTTGGCGCTCGCCGCCCCCGTCGAACTCCGCGAAGCCGGCGGTGATGATCACGAGGCCGTGCACCTGGCGGCGGGCGCAGTCGGCCACCACGTCGACGACCGACTCGGCCGGAACGGCGATGATCGCGAGGTCGACGTCACCGGGGATGTCGACCACCGACGGGTAGGCGCGCACCGCGGCCACCGACGGCGCCGTCGGGTTCACCGGGTACACGGGACCCGTGAAGTTGCCGGTCACGAGGTTGCGGAAGATCTCGTGCCCGATCGTCCCCGGCGTGCGCCCGGCGCCGACCACCGCGATCGACCGGGGGGCGAGGAGCCGTTCCATCGAGCGGGCCTCGGCGAGGCGCTCCCGGCGGTCCTGGGCCACGAGCGCCGCTTCGGTCGGCGTGATGGGGAACTCGACGTGGATGGCCCCGCCCTCGAAGTGCTGGCTCATCGGGAAGGCGGTCTCGTGGAACACGTCGAGCATGCGCCGGTTGCCGGTGAGCACCTCGGCGGTGAAGGTGTCGATGCCTCGCTCGCCGGCGGCGAGGGCCAGGTGCTCCAACAGCAGGGTGCCGATGCCCCGGCCCTGGTGGGCGTCCTCGACGGTGAAGGCCACCTCGGCGCGTGTGGGCTCGTCCAGACGGTCGTAGCGACCGACGGCCACGAGGTCGTCGCCCAGCACGCCGACCAGCGCCATGCGGTCGACGTAGTCGACGTTGGTGAGGCGGGTCAGCCAGGCATCGCTCAGCTCCTTGAGGGGCGTGAAGAAGCGGAACTGGATGGTCTCCTCGGAGAGGCGACCGAAGAGCGCGTTCAGCGCGTCCCGGTCCTCGGGGCGGATGGGCCGGAGGTGCAACGTGGCACCGTCGGCCAACACCACGTCGGTCTCCCACTCGGCGGGGTAGTCCGCGGAAGCCACCGCGGCACCCTAACGGTCGCCGGGCGCAGCCCGACCGCCCGAAACTGGGTGTTCACCCGAGCGTCATCGGGACCTGCTCCACCGTTCCGTCGGGGGCGGTGTGCTCGATCAGCAGGGGCATGCCCTCGCCGCCGCCGACCCCCATCGAGCGCACCACCACGCCGGCGAGGTCGAGGAGCGGGCTGACGGGCACGATGGCCTCGGGGGCGTGCACACCGGGACCACCTTCGAGGGCACCACGGCGGTGCAGCACCGCGCCGAGCGCCGCAGGGATGCCGGTGCCCTCCCCCGCGCCTTCGTCGGTCGAGGCCAGCGTGCACACGTAGCGGTGGTCACCACCGTCCTTGCGCCCGTCGACCACCACGCGCAGCGCGCCGGCCGGGCCGGTGACCCCCGCCTCGGCCAGGAATCGGGGCCGCTCGTGGCGCAGGACCGCCACCATCATGTCGATGGGGGCGAGCTCCTGGCCGAGCACGTCCACCGGCTCCTCACCGCCCATGCCCGAGCGGACGAGGTCCTGCGTCATCGTGAAGTACGGCAGCGGGAACACGACGCCGAGGTTCGTGGCGCGACGCAGGGTCGGGAAGGTCGTGGGCAACGTGATGGTCTCGGGGTGCGGGTAAGGGAACACCGGGAACGTGCCCAGCCCCGGGAAGTCCTCGTGTCGCACGAACGCGGCGCCGTCCTCGCCGAGCTGGCGCACGTTCACGAAGGCGCCGTCCACGAAGAGCGGCACGTCGTTGACCATCGCGTGCACACGGTGCTTGATGACGGCCGGGCCCTCGTCGGGCTCGCCGCCGTGGATGTGCATGATGTCGACGCCGGTCACCTCGTCGAGCATCTGCTCGGCGCACAGCTTCACGAAGATGTTGGCCAGGCCCGGCGAGTTGCCCATGCCGATGAGCGCGGTCACCCCCGCTTCGCGGGCGGCGCCGTCGAGCTCGAGCATGGCGCGGGTGGCCGACAGGTCGTCGCAGATGTCGACGTACCCGACCCCTGCGGCGATCGCGGCGGCAAGGGTGGGCGGCCCGAAACGGTAGAAGGGGCCGACGCAGTTCAACACGACGTCGGCCCCGGCGATGGCGTCGGCCAGCCCCGGCGTATCGGTGACGTCGACGGTCAGGGGACGAAAGCGCTCGTCGTCGAGCTCCGCCACCACCGCCTCGACCGCGTCCAGGCGTACGTCGGCCACGACGACCTCGTCCAGCTCGGCCACGTGGGCGAGGGCCTCCGTGGCCACCCGGCCCACACCGCCCGCCCCGCCCAACACCACGATCGCTCCCATGTGCCTTCCCTCCGAAGGGCCCACCCGCTCGGTCGCGGGCGTCGACGCCGGAGGCGCACGCTACGCGAGGCGGTGCGTCAGGGCGACCAGCCCTCCGGGGCCAGCTCGAAGCCCTCGAACCGGAACGCCGGGGACACCGTGCAGCCCACGAGCGTGAAGGAGCCCAGCGAGCGGGCGGACTGCCACGCGCCGGCGGGCACGATGGCCTGGGGTACCTGACCGTCGAGCACGTCGGGGCCGAGCACCACCGGCACGTCGTCTCCGATGGACAGCTCCAGCGGTGCACCGCGGTAGTGGTGCCAGATCTCCACGGCGTCGACCCGGTGCCAGTGCGAGCGCTCACCTTCGCCGAGCAGGAAGTAGATGGCCGTCCCGCTCCCCCGCTCCCCGTCGACGTCGGGGTCACGCCAGGTCTCCCGGAACCAGCCGCCCTCAGGGTGACGCTCGAGGCCGAGTGCGGCGATGAGGGCGGCGGCCTCCGTCTCTGGGCTCATGGCGGGGAGCGTAGGGCGCGCCGAGCCCGCGCACGGCGGTGCGAGGCAGCGGCACCGGGACCACCGCCGTGTTCGTGCTACCGCCCGACACACGATATGTTCTTCGTCAATGTTCGATGACCTGCTCGAAGCCAACCGGCGGTATCAAGAAGAGTTCCGCGACACGGGCATGGCCGGGCGGGCCGCCCGGGAGCTCGCCGTGATCACGTGCATCGACTCCCGCATCGACCCGTTGCGCATGCTGGGGCTCGCGGCCGGTGACGCCAAGATCATCCGCAACGCCGGCGCCCGGGTCACCGATGACGCGCTCCGCTCGCTGGTGCTCGCCGCCAACCTTCTCGACGTCCGGCGCGTCTGCGTCGTGGCCCACACCGAGTGCGCCATGGTCGGCTCCACCGACGACCAGTTGCGCGAGAAGATCGGCGGCCTCCGCGACACGGACGCCTCGAGCTGGGAGTTCCTGGCGAGCACGGACCAGAAGGCGACGCTGGCGGCGGACCTGAAGCGCATCCGCACCTGCCCCCTGCTCCCCGAGGACCTCGAGGTCGGCGGCTTCGTCTTCGACGTGCGCAGCGGGGCCCTGACCCCGGCCTGACCGGACACCGGGCCGTGGAGATCCTCGTCCTGACGGACACGCACGTGCGCGCCGACCGCCGGCGCGACCTGCCCGCCGAGGTGTGGGACGCCGCCGACCGGGCCCACCTGATCCTCCACGCCGGCGACGTGGTGGCGGCCTCGCTCCTCGACGACCTGGCCGCGCGTGCGCCGCTGCGGGCCGTCCTCGGCAACAACGACGACGGCCTCGAGGCACGGCTCCCGGAGCAGGACGAGGTGGAGGTCGAGGGCGTTCGCATCGCCCTCGTGCACGACTCAGGCCCGACCAAGGGGCGGGCGGCCCGCCTCCACCGCCGCTTCCCCGACGCCGACGTGGTGGTGTTCGGCCACTCGCACCAGCCGCTCGACGAGGAGGGCGTGGACGGACAGCGGCTGTTCAACCCCGGGAGCTGCACCGAACGCCGCCGCGCCCCCCACCGCACCTACGGACTGCTGCACGTGGACGACGGACGGATCACGGACCACCTGATCAGGACCCTTCCCGGGCCCTGACCGCCCACCCGGGTCCCGCCACGCGCGGCCTCGCGCCCAGTGGGGCAATTCGTTTTCCCCCGACGGTTCTGCCTGCCACCCAGAGTGGGTAACGGGGCCCGGATGTCCAGAACAGTGACCGACGGGGTGGACGAGGCACCGGCCAGACGGGTGCTCGTCGTCGACGACCAACGCACGTTCTCGGACCTGCTGCAGCTCGCGCTCGACGTCCAGGACGACCTCGAGTGCGTGGGGGTCGCCCTCACGGCGGGGGACGCGCTCACCATGGTCGCGGAGGAGAGTCCCGACGTCGTGCTGATGGACGTCCAACTCCCGGACGCCTGCGGGATCGAAGCCACCCGCCGGGTCAAGGCCGACCACCCGCGGGTGAAGGTCCTCATCCTCACCGGTCGAACCGACGCCGCGTTGATGGCCCGGGCCGCGGAGGCCGGCGCCTCCGGGTTCCTCGTCAAGGACCACCCTCTCGAGTCCATCCTGACCGACGTCCGCTGCGAATCTGCGAGCGCCATGCCCGTCGCCCCCGTCGGTGTGGCCACCCTGGTCGAGGGCGGTCGGGCCGGCGACTCACCGGTCGTGCTGACCAACCGCGAGCTCACCGTGCTCAGCCTGCTCGGCGACGGCGTGCCCCCCAAGCAGATCGCCTACCGCCTGGGGATCAGCGTCCACACCACCAGGGGCTACGTGAAGAGCCTCCTGCGCAAGCTCGACAGCCACAGCGTCCTCGAGGCCGTCGTCACCGCGCAGCGGCGAGGGTTGCTCGCGTCCTCCGGCCCGGCCTGATCGCCAGGGGCGGCCCGCGCCTCCATCGGTTCAGCCGGCGAAGGACTCCTCCAGGCGGTCGAGCAGCGGGCGGAGGATGAGCGCGTACGTGTCGGCGATGGCCGGCTCACGATGCTCGGCCTGTGCGGTGAGGCGGTCCGGGTCCAGGGCGACGGCGAGGAAGGCCGCCTTGCTCGGGAAGGCGTTGAAGCGCACCTGGTCCCAGCGCCGCCCGTCCCCGAGGATCGTCCCCTCGACGTCGAGCCATCCCGCGATGCGCACGCCGTGGGGCACGGCCACGGCGCCCGCCGCGTCCTGGTAGCCCTCCATCGACGAGCGGGCCGACGCATCCTCGGCGAAGCGCAGGAGGTGGAGCACCACGACGGGCGGATCGTCCGGCGTGGGCGGATGGGGCACGTACTCCCACGCCGGAGCATCCTCGGGCAGGGCCGGCCAGGCCGTCGGTCGCGCACCGACGACGATCGTGCGCTCCATGCCCGCGTCCTTGTGCGGGTGCTTCTCCTCGAACGAGCGCAGGTGGGTCATGTCCACGAAGGCCCGCCGGTTGGGGTACTTCACCACCGCGACGCGATCCCAGGCGGGGTCGGCCCCGAGGAGCTGGGTGTCGACGGCGGCGAGGAAGACCAGGTCCGCCCCGACCTCCGCGAACGCCTCGAACGGCGCGTACTGGTCGTCGGCCTGCTCGCCGGTGAGATCGGTGGCCCGTCCGTCCACGTACTCCGCGACCGGCCGGTACTTCATGAAGTTGACCATCCACACCGGGCCGTCGCCCTCAGGCGACGTCTCCGCGAGCACGCGCTCGTAATCGAGGTCCACCTCGGCGTAGCGGATCGTGAGGTTCGGGTTGACCGCCATGGTCGTCCTTTCCGTGGCAGCAGGCGCCAGAAGTGGCAGCAGCTGTGTCACATCATAGACGAACCGGCAACCTCACGCCCGTGCGCCGACATCCGCCGGGAGGTCAGCGGCGAGCCAGCGGTCCATCGCCAGCCACTGCTCGTCGAGCCAGGCCACGAGCCCCGCTTCGTCCCGGGGGAGGTCCTCCCGCCGGTGGTGGACGACGCGGACTTCGACGGGGTCCACCAACGGGAGCGCCCGCCACAGCCTCCGGAGGGAGGACAGCGGCTCGAAGCCGCGATGGGCGAAACCGACGACGTCGGCGGACGGCGCGGCGCGCAGCAGCGCCAGGGTCCCGGCGGGACGAGGCGGGAGGAGACGGCGCAACGACCTCGCCACCTCCACCCGTGGCGAGCCTCGCTCGTCGAGGCGCGCCTCGGCACGATCGCGCCGGGCCGGTGAGAAGAGGCCGCCCTCGGGGAAGATGACGACGGCGTCGCCGGCCACCATCCCCTCGGCGAGCGCCTCGAGCGCGGCCACCTCGCCGGCGGAGTCCTCGCTCCCCCGGTCCACGAAGTGGTTGGGCAGACGGTGGCCCACGATGTCGAGGCACGGGTCCAGGCGCAGGCCGCTGGTGAGCACGTAGCGGAGCCGCAGCCCGCCCTGCACCCCGAAGACCTGCGCCGGCAGGAGCGAGTCGACGATGCTCACGTGGCGACTCACCACCACCACCGGCGCCGCCGGCGGCGCGCCGAGGTGCTCGACCTCGACCTCGAGGCGCAGGCCAAGGACCGGCCGGGCCGCGCGCACGAGCCCCGCGGTCCACCACAGCTGGAGTCGGCGGTTGGCGTCCTCCCAGCGCCCGCGCCGCAGTGGTCGCATGCACCACAGCCACGTGGCGCCGGCCACGCCGAGGACCTCGTAGGTCAGGTAGACGACCGCGAAGGCCACGAGGCGCAGCGTCGGGGTGCCGTGGTCGCGGCGGACGAGATCCACGATCGCCCCAACCAGCACCGCGGCCGGCGCCAGCAGGACGGTCGCCAGCCAGGCCAGGAGCAGCGCGGGCACGGTGAGCGCACGACGGGCCACGTCCTCATGGTCCCACCCGTCCCCTCGTGCGTCCCCACGCAGCTCGCTTGGAATTCATTGCTTCGTCACCGGAATCCCCGGTGCGGCGAAACCCGCATTCGGTACTCTCGACAGGACAACGACGACACGACGGTCAACGGAGACCACATGACCTTCCACCCCGACTGGAGCGACCAGTCCTTCCTCGAATGGCTCGAGACACAACCCCGTGAGGACGAGCTGCGCGATGCGTACCTGGCCCTCGAAGCCCATCGTGGCGAGCTCTGGACGCCCGGCACGCTCGCCAGCTATCGGCGCGACCGGTACGACATCGACGCCCGCGACGTCCGTCGCCTCGTCCAGGTGAAGGCCGCGCTCGCCCGTGAATGGGTGCGCACCGGCCAGGTCCCCGGCCCCGAACTGCACGGGCAGCCCGCCTGATCCACCCCCCGCCGGTTCCTCCCCGCGCGAGCCGTGGGTAGGCGGCGGTGATGCCCACGAGTTCTCGCCCCACCCCGGCGCCGTTCCTCGGCGCCTGGGCGACCGACCGCGGCGTGCGGTTCCGCCTCTGGGCACCCTCGGCCGAGCGAGTGTCGCTCGTCCTCGACGATCCTGACCACCCCGACGACCCCGACGAGCTTCCCCTCGGGCTCGACCCCGACCAGCCGGGCCACTGGCTGCTCCACGTCGAGGAGGCCGGGCCGGGCACGCGCTACCGGTTCCGACTCGACGACGCGCCGCCCCTGCCCGACCCCGCCTCGATGGCTCAGCCCGACGGCGTCCACGGGTCGTCGGCGGTGGTGACCCCCGACTTCGCCTGGAGCGACCACGCCTTCGTCGCACCCAGTCTCGCGGACTCGGTGTTCTACGAGCTCCACGTCGGGACCTTCACCGGCGACGGCACCTTCGACGCCGCCACCGCCCACTTCGAGCACCTGGTCGACCTCGGGATCACGACGGTGGAGCTCCTCCCTGTGGCGCAGTTCCCCGGCGGACGGAACTGGGGGTACGACGGCGTGTTCCCGTTCGCTGCACAGGACTCGTACGGGGGCCTCGACGGCCTCCGCCGCCTCGTCGACGCCGCGCACGGGCACGGGCTGGCGGTGTGCCTCGACGTGGTCCACAACCACCTCGGCCCCGAGGGCAACGTGCTCGGGCGGTACGGGCCGTACTTCACCGACCGGTACCGGACCCCGTGGGGTGACGCCCTGAACTTCGACGGTCCGGGGAGCGACGGGGTGCGCCGCTACTTCCAGGAGAGCGCCACCTTCTTCGCCGTCCACGCCCACATCGACGCGTTCCGGCTGGACGCGGTCCACGCGATCGTGGACAGCAGCGCCCACCCCTACGTCGAGGAGCTCACCGAGGTGCTCCACCGCACGCCGACGAGCGAGGGCCGCCCGGTGCTCGTCATCGCCGAGTCGGCCTCGGACGACCCACGGCTCACCCGTCCCGCGGGCGAGGGCGGGTGGGGCCTCGACGGCCAGTGGAACGACGACTTCCACCACGCGCTCCACGTCTCGCTCACGGCCGAGCGCCGCGGCTACTACGGCGACTACCGACCGGAGGACCTCGCCGCCGCGTTCGGGGGCTTCACCCACCACGGTCGCCTCGCTCCCTCGCGGGGGACGCGGCTCGGGCACCCCCACCTCGAGGTCGACCCGGGCCGAATGGTCGTGTTCTCGGCCAACCACGACCAGATCGGCAACCGGCCGACCGGCGACCGCCTCACCACACAGGTCGACGCCGACCTCGCCCGGGTGGCGGCGGCGGTGGTGATCCTGTCGCCCTCCATCCCACTGCTGTTCATGGGCGACGAGCACGCCGAGGTGGCCCCGTTCCCCTACTTCGTCTCCCATACGGACGCCGGCCTCGTGGAGGCGGTGCGGCGGGGGCGCCGGCAGGAGTTCGCCGGCTTCGCCGATGGCGGGACCCCGCCCGACCCGCAGGCCGAGGCCACCTTCCTGTCCGCGAAGCTCGACCACCGACGGGCCGCTTCGGGGACCGGCGCCGCCCGCTGGGAGCTCCACCGCGACCTGCTGCGCGCCCGTCGAGAGCTGCGCCCCCAGGCCGGCACCGGGACGGTCGACGCCGCCACGTCGCCCGGCTCGCTCCTCGTCACCTGGCACGGCCGTCCGGACCTCCCCGACCTCGCCCTGCTGGTCGCCTTCCGGCCCGACGGCGCCCGGCTCACACCGCCCGGAGCGGGGGACGAATCGGCTCGGTGGCTCTGCGTGCTCGACACCGCTGATGCACGCTGGGGCGGGCCCGGCGGCACGCCGGTGCCGCACCCGGGAGACCCCTGGCACCTGCCCGCTCCTGCGGCGGTCCTCCTGCGACGCGACGATCCCTGAGCACCCACCGGACTCGGAGGCGGGCAGCAGCCGATCAGCCGGCCGCAGGTCCCGGCCGGCGCACGAGCAGCGCCACCGGGAAGGAGCGGAGCAGCTCCGCCACCGCCACGACGCCGTCATGGTCCGTTCCGTCGATCTCGTCGAGGCCGTCCGCCCACCGGCCGGCGGGCAGTCGGATGGTGGTGCCGCGCCAACCCCCGTCGCGCTCCAGGCGGACCGGGAAGCGAGGGACGACGGTGACCACCTGATCCCCGCGGACGAAGGCCACCAGGTGGTCCGCCGCCTCCCCCTCCACGGGGAGTGCCGCGTACCGTCCGATGAAGGCGTCAGGGTGGCGGCCACGGACCTGGAGCGCCCGCCAGCACAGCCAGAGCTTGGCCCGGCCGGAACCGTCGTCGGGCCAGAGAGACCCCGCCCCTGCCGAGCGCACACCGTCGAGCAGCTCGCGCCGCCGCTCGAAGTCCACCGGTCGGCGGTTGTCAGGATCGGTGAGGTCGTGACGCCAGAGCTCGTTGCCCTGGTACAGGTCGGGGATCCCGGGCAGTGTCATCTTCAGGAGCACCTCGGCGAGCGAGTTCACCCTGGACGGCACCTCCAGGCGTTCCACGAAGGAAGCCGCCTCGGCCATCAGGGCTCGATCCCCGAAGGCGGCGGCCACCATGGCCTCCACGGCCCGCTCGTACCGCTCGTCCGGGTCGGTCCACGACGTGGCCAGCTTCGCCTCGCGCATCGACTTCGCGAGGTGGCCCTGCGCCCGCTCCTCGTCCAGCGGCCATCCGCCGACCAGCGTCTGGACGAGCACCAGGGCGGCGAGGGCGTCCGGCGGCGCCCCCTCGCCGGGCGGGTACTCGGCCAGACGCCCGAACCACCGCCGCACGACGGTCGACCACTCCTCCCCCACCTCACCGAGCACGGCGAGGCGGGCGCGGGCGTCCTCGCTGCGCTTGCTGTCGTGGGTCGACGTGGCCACCAGCCCGCCGGGCCAGGACGTGGACCGCTCGGCGCCCGCGTGGAACTCGCTCAGCGACCGCCCCAACGGGTGGGGCGGAGCGCCGACGTCGCCGGCGCCGGGCAGGGCCGCCCAGCGGTACAACGCGGTGTCCTCGACCCCCTTGGCCGTCACCGCCCCGGTCGCCTGGTTGTACCGGCGGCGGAGCTCGAGCCCCGCAGCGTCACCGCCGCCGTCCACGAGCAGCGCCGCGAGCTCGTCGATGCAGGTGGCGCGATCGACCGCCGTCGCCCGGGCCCGGTCGGCGGCGGCCAGGAGCACTCCCGCCTCGGCGGCGGACATCGGCCCGCTGGGCGGCGGATACGTGCGGTACCTGTCCAGGCCGACGACGAGCGCGCCGATCGCGTCGGAGACGGCGGCTTCATCGACCACACCCAACGCCGCCGTGGCGAGGCGGGTGAGGCGGCGGTGCTCCGGGCGGAACAGCCGGTCGAGCACGTCCTGCTTGCCTCGCGTCACCTCGTCCGGCCAACGACGGTCCGAACCCGTGACCTCGGCGAAGAGAGCTTCGAGTCCTGACGCGCCTTGCGGATCGTGGAGGAGGTCGGAGATCAGCGCCCCGACCTCGTAGCCGGTCGTGCCGTCGACCAGCCACCCCGGCGGGAGCCGTTCCCCGTGCTCGAGGATCTTCTCGACCACCACCCAGACGCCATCGGTGGCGGCGGCCAGGCGCTCGAGGTAGCCCGCGGGGTCGGCCAGCCCGTCGATGTGGTCGACCCGCAGCCCCTGGACGACCCCGCTCCGAACGAGGTCGATGACCAGCGCGTGGGTCCGCTCGAACACGTCCGCGTCCTCGACCCGCACGCCCACGAGGTCGTCGACGTCGAAGAACCGCCGGTGGGACACCTCATCGGCGTGCGTGCGCCAGTCCGCGAGCCGGTACCACTGCTGCTCCAGCGAGCAGAGCATCGCGTCCGGGTCCGACCCGACCGGGGCGGAGCCCGGTCGGAGGGGGAACCGCTGGCGGTGGTGGCGGAGCACCACCTCGCCGCCGTGCGTGTCGACCCTCAGCGCCCCGCTCGCCACCGCCTCCTCGAGCGGCTCGCCGAGCACCGGCAGCAGCATCGTGCCCGCGGGGTGCTCCGGCCCGCCCCGCCAGTCGACGTCGAAGACCGCGCCGGCGGGCCCCTCCGGCCCGTCCCGGAGCAGGGACCACCACATCGGGTTGTCCGCATGGGCCGCCTGGTGGTTCGGAACGATGTCGAGGAGGAGGCCCATCCGATGGTCGTCCAGCACCGCGCGCAACCGGTCGAGCGCGGGCCGGCCGCCGAGCTCGGCACGCACCCGGGTGGGGTCGGTCACGTCGTAGCCGTGGGTGCTGCCCGGCACCGCCTCGAAGAGCGGCGACAGGTAGAGGTGGCTGACGCCCAGGGCCGCGAGGTAGGGCACGAGGGCGGCCGCGCCGTCCAGGTCCCGATCGGGCCCGAGCTGCAGGCGGTACGTCGCGGCGGGTTCGGGGTCGCGCGGCACCGAGGGCCTCAGTCGGCCCGCGGCCGACGCAGGAGCAGGACGGAGCGGGCGTCGACGCGCACGTCGTCCCCGGGCCGCACGCAGCGCCCGTTCCCGTCGCCCCGCTCGTCGCAGGTGTCCAGCGCCGCGACCCACTCTCCGGCACGCGCCGCCCGCGGCAGTCGCACCGTGAGGGCCTCGTCGGACGCGTTCAGGGCCACGAAGAAGTCGTCGTCGACCACCTGCTCGCCACGCGGGCCCGGCGCAGCGATGGCATCGCCGTTCAAGAGGACACCCACGGACCGAGCGAACCCGGCGTCCCAGTCCGCTCGCGCCATCTTGCGACCGTCCGGTCGGTACCAGTCGATGTCGACGGGGCGCCCCTCGACGGTGCGGCCCTCGAACCACCGCCGGCGGCGGAAGGTCGGGTGGTCGTGGCGGAGCGCCGACAGCCGCTGCGTGTACGCGAGCAAGTCCTCGTCGACGGCCTCCCAGTCGAGCCACGACACCTCGTTGTCCTGGCAGTACCCGTTGTTGTTGCCGCCCTGGGTCCGGCCGAGCTCGTCACCGGACAACAGCATGGGCACGCCCTGGGACAGGAACAGCGTGGCGAGGAGGTTCCGGCGCTGCCGCCGCCGCAACGTGAGGACCTCTTGGTCGTCGGTGGGGCCCTCGACCCCGCAGTTCCACGACCGGTTGTGGGACTCGCCGTCGTTGTTGTCCTCCCCGTTGGCCTCGTTGTGGCGCTCGTCGTAGGAGACGAGGTCGTTCAGGGTGAAGCCGTCGTGGGCGGTGACGAAGTTGACCGAGGCGTAGGGGCGCCGGCCGGTGTCCTCGTACAGGTCCGAGCTGCCCGAGAGCCGGGAGGCCAACTCGGCGAGCGTCTCGCCCTCACCCCGCCAGAAGTCACGGACCGTGTCGCGGTACTTGCCGTTCCACTCCGACCACAGCGGCGGGAAGTTCCCCACCTGGTAGCCGCCCTCACCCACGTCCCACGGCTCGGCGATCAGCTTCACCTGGTTGATGACGGGGTCCTGCTGGATGAGGTCGAAGAAGGCGGCGAGCCGATCGACGTCGTGGAGCTCGCGTGCCAGCGTCGCCGCCAGGTCGAACCGGAAACCGTCCACGTGCATCTCGAGCACCCAGTACCGCAGGCTGTCCATGATCAGCTGCAGCACGTGGGGGCTCCGCATGTTGAGCGTGTTTCCCGTGCCCGTGTAGTCGACGTAGTACCGCTGGTCCTCGGGACTGAGCCGGTAGTAGTGGGCGTTGTCCAGTCCCTTGAGGGAGAGCATGGGGCCCATCTGGTTGCCCTCGGCGGTGTGGTTGTAGACGACGTCGAGGATCACCTCGATGCCGGCGTCGTGGAGGGAGCGCACCATCTGCTTGAACTCGTGCACCGCTCCCCCGACCTGGTCGGTGCTGGCGTACGCCGCATGGGGGGCGAGGTAGGCGATCGAGTTGTAGCCCCAGTAGTTGCTGAGCCCGCGCTCGACGAGGTGGTGCTCGCTCACGAACTGGTGGACCGGCTGCAGCTCGAGGGCGGTCACCCCGAGCGAGCGCAGGTGCTCGATCACCGCAGGGTGGCCCACGCCGGCATACGTGCCCCGCAACGCGGGCGGGACGTCGGGGTGCGTGCGGGTCAGCCCCTTCACGTGCGCCTCGTAGACCACGGTCTCGTGCCAGGGTGTGCGGGGGTGCCGGTCCTCGGCCCAGTCGAAGTAGGGGCTGGTGACCACGCTCTTCGGCATGCAGGCGGCGCTGTCGAGATCGCTGGGCGGCCCGTCCGGGTCGTCGAGCCGGTACGGGAAGACGGCGTCGCACCACTCGAGCTCACCGTCGAGCGCCGTGGCGTAGGGATCGACCAGCAACTTGGCGGGGTTCGCCCGCTTGCCCTCCTCGGGCGACCACGGACCGTGCACGCGGTAGCCGTACCGCTGGCCGGGCCCGACGTTCGGCAGGTACCCGTGCCAGCAGTGCGCCGTCACCTCGACCAGCTCGACCTGCTCCTCGGTGCCGTCCTCGTCGAACAGGCACAGCTGCACCCGATCCGCGATCTCCGAGAAGACCGAGAAGTTCGTCCCCGCGCCGTCGTGGTTCGCCCCCAGGGGGAAGGGGGCGCCCGGCCAGACCTCCACGTGCGCCGCGCTCAGCGGGACAGCCCGATGCGCCGGCCCGCCTGGCGCACGGCCGCACCGGCGACCACCGTGCCGGCGGCAACGCCGGCACGAGCCAGGCCGGCGCCGAGACCCACGCCCGCCACGACGCCGGCTTCGACGACCTCGAGGAGCGATCGGTCCTCGTCCCCAGCCTCGTGCTCGCGACCCTCGCTCGCTCGGGCGCCGGGAGGAACGGTGCCGAGTCGCTCGGCCACCGCCGTCAGGTCGGGCTTGTCCTGCTCGTGGTCGGGATGGTGCCCCGGGAGGTTGTCCTCCGGCACCGGCCCCGCGTCGACGTCGGAGGTGATCATGGGCCTGCCCTACCCCGAGCGGTGGCGAAGATGCCCCGGTGTCAGGAGGGTGACGCGGGCTCGGGCCCGACCCTCAGCCGAGGTCGGGAGCCGTGGCGCGGAAGCGGGCCTCGACGGCGGCGTGGACCACCTGGGGCGCCGGGGTGAGGTCGAACGAGAACGTCTCGGGGGCGGGCGCACCCCGGAACGCCTGCGCGGCCGCCCCGGCCACCGCCATGGGCCGGGGCTCCGGCGCCGACAGCAGATCGCTGTCGGCCAACTCCTCGAGGGTCAGGAGCGTCGCTCCCAAAGCACCCGCGTACTCGCGGGCCCGTCGGACCGCGTCGTGGACCGCCGCCACCCGCACGGCCCGCACCGCCTCGCTCTGCGGGCGGAGCGACCACCACGGGCCGGTGACCGTCGTGAGCTCGACGCCGCTCAGCAGCGCCAGCAGGTCGCCCAGGACCTCGAAGCGGTGGACGACGACCGTGCGCCGCACGCTGCCCTCGTAGCCGGACACCTTCTCCCGAGGCTTGCTGGAGGCGAACTGCGGGGTCACCCGGACCGTGTCGGTCTCGACCCGCTCGACGGCGTCGGCGAACCGGTCGAGCACGGCGTCGACGGCGCGAGCGCGCTCGTCGAGGTCCCGCACGACCCGGTCGCGGTCACGGTCGCGGGCGACGACGGCGACGGCGACCTGCGCCAACTCGGGCGGCACCTCCGCGACAGCCTCCCCTCGAACGGTCACGAGTGGCCCGGTGACGGCAGTTCCGGTGGCGTCGCCCATGGCAGCACCGTAGTGGTGGCTCCGACGGGCCGGGGAAGGCAACGGCTGGTCCTGCGCGCGGTTCTGACTCCACGGGAGGATGGTTAAGAGGCGATGCCGGGGCCAGGGGCGGTCCCCATCGGGAGGAGCCGAGATGCACGGGGCGCGAACCAGATGAGCGCGGTCGAGGACGGGCGCCGTCCGGCGCCGCCGATCGACCGGGGCGACGCAGACCCCGCGGCCCGGCGCTTCCGCCGGCACCTCGAGGGGATCCTTGGCACACCCGCCACGGAGGGCAACCGCATCGAGATCCTGCGCAACGGTGACGAGATCTTCCCGGCGATGTTCGAGGCCATCGACGCCGCGGAGCGCACGATCGACTTCCTGACCTTCGTGTACTGGGAGGGGAAGGTCGGCGAGGAGCTGGCCAACCGCCTGTGTGCCCGAGCGAACGAGGGCGTCCGCGTGCGGGTCCTGCTCGACGCGCTGGGGGCGAGGACCATGGACCGCCGCCTCCTCGACGACATGGAGGATGCCGACGTCGACGTCCGTTGGTTCCGGCCACTCCACCGGTTCCGGCCCCTCGAGGTCAACCACCGCACCCACCGCAAGGTCCTGGTCGTCGACGAGGCCGTCGGATTCACCGGCGGGGTGGGCATCGCCGACGAGTGGACGGGTGACGCCCGGGACGACGGCGAGTGGCGGGACACCCACTTCCGCGTCAGCGGCCCCGCGTTCGACGGCCTCCGCGCCGCCTTCCTCGACAACTGGAGCGAGACGACACCCGAGCTCTTCAGTGACGTCGACACCTTCCCCGAGCAACCCCAGCAGGGCTCGTCGGTGGTGCAGTGCGTCCGGGGGGCGGCGGAGACGGGCTGGAGCGACATCGACATCCTCTTTCGAGCGCTCGTCGAGCTCGCGGTCCATCGCGTCCGCATCGCAACCGCCTACTTCGTGCCCGACGCCGAGATCCGCCGCCGCCTCTGCGCCGCGGCGGACCGGGGCGTCGAGATCGAGATCCTGCTGCCGGGGCCCCACATCGACAAGCGCTTCGTCCAGCTCGCCGGGCAGGGCGCCTATGAGGAGCTCATCGGGCACGGCATCGACATCTGGCACTTCCAGCCGTCGATGCTGCACGCCAAGGTCATGACGGTGGACGGCATCGTGGCCAACATCGGCTCCGCCAACCTGAACGCACGATCGGTGGCCCGCGACGAGGAGGTGAACCTCGTCGTGTTGGACCCCGACGTCACCGCCGAGCTGGACCGCCAGTTCGACGAGGACCTCGAGCGCAGCACGCGCATCGAGCCGGGGCGTTGGGAGCAGCGGGCGCTCACCCAGCGCGTCGCCGAAGCAGTGCTCGCGCCGCTGCGGCCGCAGACCTGACGCACCCGGCGACTCGAGGCGCCTCAGGCGCCTCCGGGATGGCCGAGGGTAGGCCATGGCGCGGCCTCCTCGAGCTGGAGTGCGAGCTCCAGGAGCAGGCGGTCCTGGCCGTGGGCGGCACTGAACATCACGCCGACGGGCAGGTTCGTTTCGTCGTCGTGGTGGAGCGGCAGGCTGAGGGCCGGTGCACCGGTGGCATTGGCGAGCGGCGTGTAGCCGACCCACGCCTCGGCCCGGGGGAAGACCACGTCGAAGGGCAGGTCCATCGCGAGGTGGCCGATCTCCGGTGCGATCGTCGCGACCGTGGGCGTCAGGACGAGGTCGAGGCCGTCGAACGCATCGGCGTAGCGGGCGGTCGACCGGCGTAGGCGGTAGACCGCACCCGGCGTCTGGCGCAGGTTGGCCCGGAAACGGGCGGCGAGACCCTGGGTGAGCTGCGTGAGCTGCGACCGGTCGAAGGCGGGGTCGAAGAGCCGGTGCCCCTGGACCGACACGGCGTACGCCAGCGAGGACCAGTAGTGGATGAAGTCGTCGGCGAACTGGCGTCCCACCGGGAACTCGACGGGTCGAACGGAGTGACCGAGGCCCTCGAGGAGCTCCACGGTGCGTTCGAACGCCATCCGCGTCGGCGCGTCGACCTCGTAGCCCGAAGGTGAGTCGATCACGGTGCCGATGCGCAACGACCGAGCCAGTGGGCGGGTGACGTGGCCGAGCGGCGGGAGCCGTCGGCTCCAGTGGCGCTTCTCGGCCTCCGCGAAGAAGAGGGCGGTGTCGCGCACCGTGCGGCTGACGACCCCTTCGACCTCGACGTCCACCGGCATCAGGCGGGACTCGGGTGGTCGGGCCAGGCGACCGCGGGTGGCCTTCAGACCGACCAGGCCACAGCAGGCCGCCGGGATGCGGATCGACCCGCCTCCATCGGCGCCATGGGCGATCGGGACGACCCCGGCGGCGACCAGGGCGGCCGAGCCTCCGGACGAGCCGCCGGTCGACCGGTCGAGGTTCCACGGGTTCCGGGTGGGCTCGGTGTCGGGGAACTCCGTGCAGGGGATGAAGCCGAACTCCGGCAGGGTGCTCTTGCCGAGCCCGATCATGCCCATGTCGAAGAGCTGCGCGGCGAGGTCCCCCGTCTCGGTGGCGGGCCCCACCCGCGAGAAGGCAGCCGAACCGTTGCGGGTGGGGAGCCCGGCCACGTCGGTCATGTCCTTGATCACCGTCGGGACCCCGGCGAAGGCTCCGCCCCGGCCTTCGGCAGCAGCGGACCGCGCCCGCTCGAAGTCGTCGACCACGAGCGCGTGGAGCTCCGGCTCGACGCGACGGGCGCGCTCGATCGCAGCGCCGACCACCTCGGCTGCGGACAGCGCGCCCGAGCGGACCGCCTCGGCGGTGGCGACGCCGTCGAAGGCGGCCAGCTCGTCGTCGAACGCGTGGGACGTCCGCACCGCTGCGGAGGTCTCGGCCGACGTCACGACTCGGTGGCGTCCCGCTCGATCGCCTCGGCATCGGCCTTCACCTGCTTGGCCTCGACCTTCTTGGCCCGGGCCAGCGCCCGCTCGACCTTGGACTGCATGTCGGACACCGCGACGACCACGAGGCCAGCCGTCCCGGCGTCGAGGTGCTCGCCCACCTCCTTCAGGTCCTTGCGGCTCATGCCCGCGGCGGCATGGCCGGCCAGTGCGCCGAGCAGTGCGCCGCCGGCGGTCGTCCCCGCCAGCAACCCCGTGCCGATGGCGGCGGCCGGGAAGAGGACGAGCACGAGGCCGGTGGCGAGGCCCACGCCGCCGCCGAGCACCCCGCCCACCCGCGTCGGGGTCTCGTGCTTGGCCACGATGCGGACCTTGCCGTCGATCGGGTGCTCGATGACGGCGGCGTCGTAGGCGTCGATCAGGTCGACCTCGACGTGCAGGGCCTTGACCGCGTCGTAGTCGGCCTTGGCGTCCTCGACGTCGTCGTACGTGGCGAAGAATGCGAAGAAGGTGTCGATGGGCACGTGGGCTCCTTGAGGTGACGCACGGTCTGGGACGTACAGCGGGGAACACCGTAACCAGACCGCTGCGCCGGGGTCGTCCGACGAAGTGTGGTCGCAGGTTCTGGAGCGGCACCGCACGGGGTAGTGACGACGGAGTCATACCGGGGAGGGTGCCGTGACCCGTCGTAGCGCACTGTTGGTCGCCCTCGCCTTCGGCGCGGCCGGGCTCGCGGCGTGCTCCGGCGGTGAGAGCGGCGCACCGACGCTCGTCTGGTACACGAACCCGGACAACGGCGGGCAGGCCACCCTCGCCCGGGAGTGCACCGAGGCCGCGGACGGCGCGTACCGGATCGAGACCGAGATCCTCCCGAACGAAGCGGACGCACAGCGCGAGCAGCTCGTGCGGCGTCTGGCTGCGGGCGATTCCTCGGTGGATCTGATGAGCCTCGATCCCCCGTTCGTCGCCGAGTTCGCCAACGCCGGGTACCTCCTGGCGATCACCGACCCGGCCGCCGTCGAGGCGCTCACCGCTGACGTGCTCGAGGGCCCGTTGGAGACCGCCTTCTGGGAGGACGAGCTGGTCGCGACCCCCTTCTGGGCCAACACCCAGCTGCTCTGGTACCGGCAGTCCGTCGCCGAGGAAGCCGGTGTCGATCCGGCTGCCGACGACCTCACCTGGGACGACCTGATCGACGCCGCCGAGGCCACCGACCGCCGCATCGGCGTGCAGGCCCGTCGCTACGAGGGCTACATGGTCTGGATCAACGCCCTGGTCGCCTCCTCCGGCGGGACCATCGTCGAGGATGCCGACCGGGGTGCCGACGCGACACCGTCGATGGCGTCGCCCGCCGGGGATCGGGCCGCCGAGGTGGTCGACCGCCTGGCCCACTCGTCCGCCGCACCGGGCGACATCACCACCGCCGGCGAGGAGGAGGCACGGTCGCTCTTCCAGAGCGATGCCGGTGGCTTCATGGTGAACTGGCCCTACGTCTACGCCGCGGCAAAGGGCGAGGTCGACAGCGGAGCGCTGGACCAGAGCGTGTTCGACGACATCGCCTGGGCCCGGTACCCGCGCACCGATCCCGACCGCCCGAGCGCCCCGCCCCTCGGCGGCATCAACCTCGGCATCGGCAACTTCACCCAACACCCCGAAGAGGCCATCGACGCGGTCGGGTGCATCACCTCGGCCGACAACAACGCCCAGTACATGGTCGAGTCCGGCAACCCCGCGGCCCGCGCCGCCGCCTACGACGATCCCGAGGTGCGGGAGACGTTCCCGATGGCCGACCTCATCCGTGAGTCCATCGACGAGGCCGCGCCCCGGCCCATCACGCCGTACTACGGCGACGTGTCGACGTCGGTCCAGCGCACGTGGCACCCGGCCCGCTCGGTCCGGTCACCCGAGACGCCCGAAGAGACCGATCAGTACATGGGCGAGGTGCTGAGCGGGGATCGACTCCTGTGACCGACGTCGCCGCCACCACCACCCCGGCGAAGCTCACGCCGCGCGCGTCGGATCGCCTGCGCCACGAGCGCCGGCTCGGCCTGCGCCTCTCCTCCCCCGCGTTCTTCGTGATGATCCTCGTCACGGCCTATCCGCTGGGGTACGCGCTGGTCCTGTCGCTGTACCGCTACCGCCTCACCGACCCGGACGGCCGTGAGTTCGTCGGTGTCCAGAACTACGTCACGGTCCTGACCGATCCCGTCTGGTGGAGCGCCGCTTCCACGACGGCCACCATCACCGTGATCAGCGTGGCCGTCGAGCTCGTGCTGGGTTTCGCGTTCGCCTGGGTCATGTTCCGGATCCTCCGCGGGCGCTCGCTCATCCGGACCGCGATCCTCGTCCCCTACGGGATCGTCACCGTGGTGTCCGCCTTCATCTGGCGTTACGCCTTCCAGCTCGACTCCGGCTTCGTCAACCAGTGGTTCGGGCTGGGTGACTTCAACTGGTTCGGCGAGCGCTGGTCGTCGCTGTTCGTGATCACCCTCTCGGAGATCTGGAAGACGACCCCGTTCATCTCCTTGCTGCTGCTGGCCGGCCTGGTCCAGGTGCCCGAGGAGCTCATGGAGGCCGCCAAGGTCGACGGCGCCACGGCGTGGCAGCGGCTCCGAAAGGTGGTCCTGCCCAACATGAAGGCGGCGATCATGGTGGCCGTCCTGTTCCGGACCCTCGACGCCTGGCGCATCTTCGACAACCCGTTCGTGATGACGGGCGGCGCCAACGAGACCGAGACGCTGTCGTTCCTCGCCTACCGCCAGAACGTCACCCTCGTGAACCTCGGCGCAGGGTCGGCGGTGTCCGTGCTGCTGTTCGCCACCGTGGTGCTGATCGCGTTCGTGTTCATCAAGGTGTTCCGGACCGACCTGAGCCAAGTGCGGGGGGACAGCTGATGGCCGGACAGCGGACGAGCAACTGGTGGACGGTGTGGGGGCTCGTCATCCTCGCGTGGGCGGCGTTCCCCCTGCTGTGGATGACCTCGCTCGCCTTCAAGAGCCCCGACACCTTCCGGACCGGCGAGCCCAGCTTCCTCCCGAAGGAGTGGACCTGGGACAACTTCGAGAGCGCGTTCGACAACGAGCTGTTCACCGCTGCGCTGCGCAACTCGTTCGGCATCGCGATCATCGCCACCGTGCTGTCCGTGATCGTGGCGATGTTCGCGGCGTACGCGATCGCCCGCCTCGAGTTCCCCGGCAAGAAGCTGCTGCTGTCCATGGCCCTCGCCATCGCCATGTTCCCGCAGGCGGCGCTCGTCGGGCCCCTGTTCAACATGTGGCGCGGCCTCGGCATCTACGACACCTGGGTCGGGCTGATCATCCCGTACCTCACGTTCGCCCTGCCGCTCTCCATCTGGACCATGTCCGCCTTCTTCCGCCAGATCCCGTGGGAGATGGAGCAGGCGGCGCAGGTGGACGGCGCCACCGCGTGGCAGGCCTTCCGACGGGTCATCGTCCCGCTGGCGGCCCCTGGCGTGTTCACCACCGCCATCCTCACGTTCTTCTTCTGCTGGAACGAGTTCCTGTTCGCCATCTCGCTCACCTCCACGGACCGGGCGCGCACCGTGCCCGCCGCACTCTCGTTCTTCACCGGGCAGTCGCAGTTCCAGTCGCCCGTCACCGCGGTCATGGCGGCCTCGGTCGTCGTCACCATCCCCATCGTGATCCTCGTGCTCGTCTTCCAGCGCCGCATCGTGGCCGGGTTGACCGCGGGGGCCGTCAAGGGCTGACAAAGGAGCACCGCTGCATGGCCGAGATCACCCTCCGCAACCTGGTCAAGGAGTACGGCGACGGCTTCGCCGCGGTGAACGACGTGAGCCTCGACATCGCCGACGGCGAGTTCATGATCCTCGTGGGCCCCTCGGGCTGCGGGAAGTCGACGCTGTTGCGCATGATCGTCGGCCTCGAGGACATCACCGACGGTGAGCTGTTGATCGGGGGCGAGCGGGTCAACGAGAAGGCGCCACGGGACCGCAACCTGGCCATGGTCTTCCAGAACTACGCGCTGTACCCGCACCTGACCGTGTTCGAGAACATCGCCTTCCCGCTGCGCCTGCGTCACGTGCCCGACGACGAGGTGAAGGCCAAGGTCGAGGCGGCGGCGGCCACCCTCGAGCTGACCGAGCACCTCGACCGCAAGCCGAGCAACCTCTCCGGCGGGCAGCGCCAGCGCGTCGCGATGGGTCGGGCCATCGTGCGCGACGCCGACGCCTTCTTGTTCGACGAGCCCCTGTCCAACCTCGACGCCAAGCTGCGCGGCCAGATGCGCACCGAGATCCTGCGCATGCAGCGCCGCATGGGGATCACGACGGTCTACGTCACCCACGACCAGGTGGAGGCCATGACCCTCGGGGACCGGGTTGCCCTGCTGCGACGGGGTGAGCTCCAGCAGGTGGCCAAGCCCCGGGAGCTCTACGAGCAGCCCGTCAACCTGTTCGTCGCCGGGTTCATCGGCTCGCCGCCCATGAACTTCGTGCCTGCGTCGCTCGACGGCGACGAGCTGCGGCTCCCGTTCGTCACCTTCCCGCTGCCCGACGACGTGCGGGCCAAGGTCGGTGACCGCGAGCACGTGCTGGTGGGCATCCGGCCCGAGTCCTTCGACGACTGCTCCGACGAGGAGCCGGCCGACGGGACCGTCCGCTTCGAGGCGGAGATCGACGTGGTCGAGTGGTTGGGCAACGAGCAGTACGCCTACCTGCCCTACGACGCCCCGGACGAGCTCACCGGCACCCTCGACGAGCTCGAGCGCGACCTCGACAGCGAGCGCATGCGGAGCCAGCTCGTGGTCGCGCTGGACCCGTCGAGCACGGTCGACGCCGGCGGCACGGCCCACCTCTGCTTCGACCCGCACGCGATGCACGTCTTCGACGCAGAGACAGGTGCCAACCTGACCCTCGCCGACGCCCCGGAGGCCTAGGGGTCGAGCAGCTGCTGCTCGCCGGGACGGGCGGGCAGCACGGTGGTGAGGAAGTCGGCCATCGCCTCCGTGTTGGTGATCTCCCGGCCGGCCGCCTCGGCCATCCGGTGGCGGTGCTCGAGCATCTCGTGGAACAGCTCGGCGGCCTCCAGACGGTCGGCGAGCTCTTCGGGCACCGACGTCACCGCCGGCTCGTACACGTCGGCGAGCCACCGGGCCGCGCCCACGGCGTCGGGCACCGGTCGACCCTCGTCCTGTTCGAGCCGGGCGCGGAAGTTCTCGATGTCGGCGAGCAGCCGACGGGCCTGGTTCTCCTGCACCTCGAGCCCCGTCCGCTGGCGCAGCGCCCGGAAGTGGTGGCCCTCGTCCACCACGGTGGGTCGGATGTCGAGGACCTCGCCTCCGTCTTCCGAGCGGATGGCGAGCTCGTCCACGTCGAAGCCGAGGTCGTTGATGCGCCGGACGCGGGCGTCGATGCGCCAGCGCTCGGTGCCCTCGAAGCGGTCGGCGCTGGTGAGCTCCCGCCACAGGGACTCGTAGCGCTGCACCAGGTCGTCGGCCAGCGCCACCCCGTCCACGTCGTCGTCGACGCGCCCCGCGGCCTGGAGGTCGAGGACCCCGCCCACCAGGTTCTCGTGGGCGATCTCCACGTCGTGGGCGCGCATCTGGTCGCCGAGCGACGGTCGCACCTCGACGGTCTCGGCATCGACCAGATAGGCCATCATCGCTCCGGCGTCCCGCCGGAACAGGATGTTCGACGGCGAGCAGTCCCCCCAGAACACACCAGCGAGGTGCAGCCGGACGAGTAGGACCACCGCGGCGTCGAGCAGGACATCGGTGGGTGTGGGCATCTCGCGACCGATGACGTACCAGTAGGGCAGAGAGAAGTCGAGGTAGCGGGTGATGATCCGGGCGGCGCCGTCGGGCTCGCGCGTCCGCACCAGACCGACGGGCTCGACGCTGGGGAGGCGAGTGTTGCGCAGCAGCACGAGGGCCCGGTGCTCGGCCTCCGCCGCGGCCCGGGTGGTCTCCTTCACCGCGTAGACCCGGTGGTCGTAGCGCACGAAGCGGACCACGTGACGGCTGATGCCGTGCGCCATCGGCACGATCCGGGGGTGCGACCAGGCCGCCAGGGGTGACGCCCAGGGGAGGTCGAGGAAATCGGGGTGGCCACCGCGCACCACCAACTCGAACTCCGACGCGGCCGCAGCCATGGAGGAATGCTGGCACGGCGGGGAGGCACCGGGAAGGAGGGCTTTTCACGGACCCGAAACACCGCTGTCACCTTCGGGAGCCAGCCTCCTCCCATCACCGACGCCACCGCCACCTCCCGGCCGGCCCCTCCTCCCGGGGACGGCGACGACCCGTGGCGCGCGTACGACCCCGGTCGGGGGTGGGACGAGATGCTCGGGACCGACGGTCCCCGGCCCGCGTGCGACGGGGTGGTGGACCTGCTCCATGCCCTCGGCACCGATCTCCACGAGCGCCAGGCCGCCGCCGAGCTCGCCATCCGGGCGATGGGCATCTCCTTCACGGTCTACTCCGAGGGCGCCAACATCGACCGGGAGTGGCCCTTCGACGTGATCCCCCGGGTGCTGTCGACCCACGAGTGGGATCGCATCGCGGCGGGGCTCACCCAGCGCCTCATCGCCCTCAACCTCTTCATCGACGACGTCTACGGCGAAGGCCGCGCCATCCGCAACGGTGTCGTCCCCGCGGAGGTCGTCGGCGACTCGCCCAACCTGCGACCCGAGTGCCGCGGCGTGCGCCCCGCCCAGGGCACCTGGGCCCACATCTCCGGCAGCGACCTGGTCCGCGACGGCGACGGGACGATGTACGTCCTGGAGGACAACCTGCGGGTGCCGTCGGGGGTGTCCTACATGCTCGAGAACCGCCAGATCACCAAGCGGGTGTTCGCCGACCTCTTCCGCGACCTCGACATCCACCCGGTGGACGCCTACCCGACGCGCCTGCGCGAGCTGCTCGGATCGCTCTCGCCTCGGCCCGGGGACCTGCCGGTGATCGTGGTGCTCACCCCCGGCGTCCACAACTCCGCCTACTTCGAGCACGCCTTCCTCGCCCAGCAGATGGGCGCCCACCTCGTCGAGGGCCGCGACCTGGTGGTCGACGACGAGGTCGTGTACCTGCGCACCGTGGGCGGGCTCGAGCGGGTCGACGTCGTGTACCGGCGGGTGGACGACCTCTTTCTCGATCCCGAGGTCTTCCGGCCCGACTCGGCGCTCGGCGTCCCCGGGCTGATGGCCGCATGGCGGGCCGGCAACGTGGCCATCGCGAACGCACCCGGCGCCGGGGTGGCCGACGACAAGGTGCTGTACGCCTACGTCCCGGCGTTGATCCACTACTACCTCGGCGAGGAGGCACTCGTGCCCAACGTCGAGACGTTCGTGTGCCTGGACGACCGGCAGCGCAAGCACGTGCTCGCCAACCTCGACCATCTGGTGGTGAAGCCGGCCAACGAGTCGGGCGGCTACGGCATCTTCGTCGGCTCGCACGCCAGCGAAGCGGACAAGGACGAGATCCGCCGCCGGGTCGAGGCCGATCCTCGCAACTACGTCGCGCAGCCCATCCTCGCGCTGTCCACCG
Source organism: Acidimicrobiales bacterium (assembly GCA_016794585.1). NCBI lineage: Bacteria > Bacillati > Actinomycetota > Acidimicrobiia > Acidimicrobiales > Acidimicrobiales bacterium. The sequence goes on along the minus strand of JAEUJM010000002.1, from coordinate 20,413 downwards.
CCCCGACCTTGTGCGACGGCGTGATCGCGCCGCGCCACGTCGACCTCCGCCCCTTCATCCTCACGGGGGAGCACCCCTACGTCACGACGGGCGGGCTCACCCGGGTGGCCCGCCAGGAAGGCTCGCTGATCGTGAACAGCTCACAGGGGGGCGGAAGCAAGGACACCTGGATCATCGATCCCGACGTCGGCCGACCGGCCGCGTCCGGCCTGACCATCGAGGTGCGCGACCGGTGAGCCACGACCCGACCCGACCCCCGACACCCCAGGAGGCCCCCACCATGTTGCTGTCCCGCGTGGCCGAGAACGCGTACTGGGTCGGCCGCTACCTGGAGCGCGCCGAGGCGACCGCCCGCCTGGTGAAGACCCACACCGAGCTGTTCCTCGATCTCCCGAAGTCCGCCGGGCTGACCTGGGCGCCGCTCTTGGCGGTCACCGGCAGCGACGCCGACTACCACCTGGTCCACGACCACCCGAGCGAGGAGGAGGTGGTCTCGTTCCTCCTCGCCGACCCGCTCAACCCCGGGTCCGTGGTGCGCTCGGTCGAGCAGGCCCGCGAAGACCTCCGGGTGACGCGCACGATGGTGCCCCGGCGCACCTGGGAGACGCTCAACGAGCTCCACCTCTGGGTGCGGGACACGCGCCGCGAGGGCATCGGGAGGACGGGCCGCCTGGCCTGGTGCGAGGAGGTGATCCGCCGGTGCCACCTGGTGGCCGGTTCGATCTACGCCACCATGAACCGGGACGACACCTATTCGTTCCTCGAGATCGGGCGCTTCGTCGAGCGGGCCGACATGACGACCCGGGTGCTGGAGGTCGAAGCCGACATCCTCATGGCCGTCCCCGACGGCGGTCTGCGACCGTTCGTCGACGTCACCTGGCTCGCCGCGCTCCGCTCCCTGGGGGCCGAGCAGATGTACCGACGAGCCACGGGCGGCGTGGTGCACGGCGCCGACGCCGTCCGCTTCCTGCTCTTCGAGCCTCAGTTCCCGCGCTCGGTCGAGCACTGCCTGATCGGGGTGTCCCGCTGGTTGCTCGAGCTGCCCCGCCAGGAGGTGCCCATGACCGAGTGCGCGGCCCTCGAGCGGCGCCTCGGCGCCATCGACCCGACCTCCGGTGGCGCCGACGAGCTCCTGCGGGTCGTCGACGACCTCCAGCGGGGGCTCAACCTCCTCCACGACGCCCTCGGCGCCACCTACTTCTCGCCGGCACCATCGCTCACCGGGGCGGGATGAGCACGCCAGACTCGTCGGCGTGAGCGTCGCCGCAGGGCCGAGCCTGTCGGTCCCCTACCCGTCCCTCGCGGGCACCTTCGACGAGATGGTGGCTCCCGACGGGTCCATCCGCGATCACTGGGCCACGGTCACGGCGGCGCTGGACGCACAGAGCGATCTGAACCCCCGGGCCGCAGAGGCGGCCCGGCTGCTCGCGGAGGACGGCGTCACCTACCACGTCACCGCCGGCGACCGGCCCGGGCCCCGCCCGTGGGTGACCGACCCGGTCCCGCTCATGTTGAGCGCCGACGAGTGGGCCGGGCTCGAGCGCGGCGTGATCCAGCGTTCGCTGCTGCTCGATCGGGTGCTCCAGGACCTCTACGGCGAGCGCCGGCTGCTGTCCGACGGCCTGCTGCCCCCCGAGGTCGTCTACGGCCACCCGGGCTTCCTGCGCACGTGCGACCAGATCCGCCTCCCGGGGCCCCACCAGCTGTTCCTCGCCGCCGCCGACCTCGCCCGCGGCGCCGACGGCCGCCACGTGGTCCTCTCGGACCGCACCCAGGCTCCCTCCGGCGTCGGGTACGCGCTGGAGAACCGCGTGGTGGTCTCGCGCGTGCTGCCCGGACTGCACCGGTCCGCCCAGGTCCAGCGCCTGGCCCCGTTCTTCCGGGCGCTGCGGTCCGCCCTGCACCAGGTGGCGCCCCCTACCGACGACACCCCCCGCATCGTGGTCCTCACCCCGGGCCAGTGGAGCGAGACGGCCTTCGAGCACGGCTACCTCGCCGCCCAGCTCGGGGTCCCGCTCGTCCAGGGTGCCGACCTGCGCGTCCGCGACGGCCGGGTCTGGATGCGCGCCATCGGCCGCCTCGAGCCCGTGCACGTCATCGTCCGTCGGGTCGACGCGGCGTTCTGCGACCCGGTCGAGCTGCGACCCGACTCCAACCTCGGCGTGCCCGGCCTCCTCGAGGCCTGCCGGACGGGAACCGTCTCGGTGGTCAACACCCTCGGCAGCGGGGTGCTCGAGAACCCCGGCCTGCTCCCCTTCCTGCCCGCACTGGCGGAGGCCCTGCTCGACGAGCCCCTCGTCCTGCCGTCCGCGGAGACCTGGTGGTGCGGCGACGACGCCGCCCGATCCCATGTGTTGGCCCACCTCGAGGAGCTGGTCGTCAAGCCCATCGGCCGCGACCACGGGCCCACCCCCTCGCTCGGCTGGCACCTGAGCGTGACCGAGCGGGCCGATCTCGCCCGCCGCGTCGAGGCCGAGCCTCACGCGTGGGTCGGCCAGCGTCCGGTGGACATCAGCACGTCGCCCACGGTGACCGACGCCGGCCTCGCCCCGCGCCGCACCACCCTGCGCACGTTCGCCGTGGCCCGGGGCGACCACTACATCGTCATGCCCGGAGGGCTGAGCCGGGTGGCCCCCGATGCCATCGGTGAGCTCATCACCAACCAGGCCGGCGCCCTCAGCAAGGACACCTGCGTCCTCGCGGCCGAGCCCGAGCGCCTCACCGGCTTCTGGCTCCAGCCGGCATCCGACGACGAGGACGCCGAGCCCGCACCCCGGCCCCCGACCTCGCCCCGCGCCGCGGAGCACCTGTTCTGGATGAGCCGCTACGCCGAGCGCGCCGAGGTGCTGGCCCGCCTCCTGCGCGTCATCGCCGACCGCCGCAACGAGTTCGCGGCCGGTGCGACGCCGGCGGGGGTGACGAGCGTGCGCATCCTCCTCCGTGCACTCACTCAGGTGTCCGGCACGTGGCCCGGGTTCGTGGGCGATGACGCCGCCGACCGGCTGGCACACCCCGACGCCGAGCTGCGGTCCGTGCTCGTCGACGAGGGGCGGGCGGGCTCGCTGGCGTTCGATGTGCGCCACATGCTCGACGCCACCGCCGAGGTGCGTGACCTGCTCAGCAGTGACACGTGGCTGGTCGTGGGCCACCTCGACCGGGACCTCGACGACCTCCGCCTCCGCTCGGCGAGCGGCCCCGATCCCACGGCCCTCGGGCGCGTCCTGCAAGCGCTGCTGGCGCTCTCGGGACTCGCGGCGGAGAACACCGTCCGCGACGCCGGCTGGCGGTTCCTGGAGGCCGGTCGTCGCATCGAGCGCTCGTTGCAGCTGACCGCCCTCCTGCGGGCCACGGTCACCGAGGCCACGGGCACGGCCACCGACAGCCTGGTGCTCGAGTCCACGCTCATCGCCGCCGAGAGCATCATCACCTACCGCCGCCGCTACCGGTCCCGTGCCCAGGTCGACACCGTGCTCGATCTCCTCGTGCTCGATCCGGACAACCCCCGCTCCCTCGCCCACCAGACCGCCGCCCTCCACGAGGCCACGGTGGGGCTCCCCCGCCGCCAGGGTGCGGGCGCATCGCCCGTCGAGACGCTGACCGAGGCCGCCGCCGATCTCGTGCGCGTCGCCGACACGGCCGCGCTGAGCGAGCTCGACGACGCCGGTCGACGGCCGTCGCTCATCGCCTTCCTCGAGCGCCTCGACGACCTCCTGGTCCGCTCCGCGGAGGCACTCGACGTCGAGCACTTCAGCCACCAGATGCCCCAGCGGACGGTGTTCATGCCCAACGATCCCGGCGTCCGATGACCTTCAAGGTCGTGCACCGCACCGAGTACCGCTACGCGCGGGAGGTCTTCTCGACCTACGGCGAGGCCCGTCTCCACCCGCGGGAGCTCACGGGGCAGCAGTGCTACTCGACCACCTTGTCGGTCGACCCGTTCCCCGAGGAGTACCGCGTCCGCCGAGATTTCTTCGGTAACCGGGTGGCCCACTACGCCGTGCTCGAGCCGCACACCGAGCTCGTGGTCACGGCCACCAGCATCGTCGACATCCGGGGTCGCCAGGTCCTGCTGGGGCCCGCGGGTGGACTCCGGTGGGAGGAGGTCCGCGACGGGCTGCGCACCGCGGAGGACCCGGATGCGCTCGACGCCCGCCAGTTCACCCTTCCGTCGCCGGCCGCAGCACCCTCGCCGGACGCGGCGGCGTACGTGGCCGGGTCGTTCCCACCGGGGCGATCGCTCGTCGAGGCCCTGGCCGACCTGACCGCCCGCATCCGCAGTGACTTCGAGTACCAGCCGGGATCGACCGACGTCGACACCACCGTCGACGAGCTCCTCGCCCGACGCGCCGGGGTGTGCCAGGACTTCGCCCACCTCACCATCACCGGGCTCCGCGCGCTCGGGCTCTCCGCCCGGTACGTGAGCGGCTACCTCGAGACGGAGCCACCGCCGGGCATGGCGCGGTTGCAGGGCGCGGACGTCTCGCACGCATGGGTCGGTGTCTTCGTGACCGGCCTCGGCTGGATCGACCTCGACCCGACCAACGACCAGTTCGTGGACGACCGGTACGTCACCGTGGCCTGGGGCCGCGACTACAGCGACGTGCCCCCGTTGAAGGGGGTGATCTTCACCGAGAGCGAGTCACACGAACTGACGGTCTCCGTGGACGTGACCCCCGTCCCCGATGGCGATCCGGTACTGACCGCCTGACCGCCTGACCGCCTGAGCGCCTGAGCGCCTGAGCGCCTGAGCGTCGGCGGTCAGGTCGCCCCGGAGCCCTCGTCGAGCTGCTGCGCGGTGGCGGCCAGCAACGGCGCGTAGAGGTCGGGGTACTCGTCGAGGAGCCCTTTGAAGTCCCGGCGCTCGATGACCTCGACCACCATGTCGGTCGTGGCGACCACGGTGGCGTTGCGGGGCTGGTCGAGCAGCAGCGCCGTCTCCCCGAAGAACGTGCCCGGCCCGAGGGTGGCCACGTGCTCACCGGCGCGGGTCACCTCGGCCTCCCCGTCGACGACGAGGAAGAACTCACGTCCCACCTGGCCCTCACGGATGAGCTCGCGCCCTGCGCCGATGTCGAGGACCGTGGCCAGGCTCGCCACCGTCGACAGCTGCTTGTCGGTGAGGTGCTGGAACAGCGGGATGGCCGTGAGACGCTCGTCGATCGGTGCTCGGCGCATGGTGCCCCCTTGGCGGACGGGTCGAACGGGGTCGAACGGGTGGTCGAGGAGACGCTACTCGGGTCCGGGGACGCGGCGAGGCCCGGACCACGGGCCCGGGCCTCCCGCCCGGGCCTCGCCGGCGTACGGGATCGGTCCGATCAGGGGATGCCGACGCGGGTCTCACAGGTGGATGCGGTGTCCGTGCCCGTCTGGCCCTTGCAGGTGTCGAGGCCCGTGCCGCCCTTCATGGCGTCGTTCCCCGCGCCGCCCTTGAGGATGTCGTTGCCACCGTTGCCCTCGAGCACGTCTTTGCCGTCGTCGCCGCTCAGCTTGTCCGAGCCCTGGCCGCCGAAGGCCCGGTCGGCCCCGAGACCACCGCGGAAGACGTCATCGCCGTTGCCGCCGCAGAAGCGGTCGGCGCCGGCCAGGCCATCCACCGTGTCCGCGCCCGGCGTCCCGAGGATCACGTCGGCGTTGGCCGTGGGCACGTCCCCCTGGTTCAGGTCGACGTCGACGACGCGTCCGTCGCACACCTCGCCGGCCACGAAGACGTCGAAGCGGCCATTCGTGTCGTTGGCCACCAGGTTGGTCGCGGTGCTGTCGAAGGCCACGATCCCGTTGTCGGCGATCACCGGCTGCTCGGAGCCTCCCTCGACCACGGTGCCGGGGCGGGCGCTGTACAGCACCGTCCCGGGCGAGCCCGTCAGCGTCCGTACGAAAACGTCCTGGCCGGCACCGTTGGCGTCGGCGGCGACGAGATCGCTGGCTTCGCTGTCGAAGGCGACCCGGGTGGCGTCGCCCGAGATGACCGCGGCGCTGCTGAGCCCGTTGCCGGCACCACCACCGGTGTCCATGCTCGCGTAGGTCAATTGGTTGGCCGACGGCTTGCGCACGTACACGTCGCGCAGGCCGTTGTCGTCCGCGGGCACGAGGTCGGCATCGGTCTCGAACGCGAACGACAGCCCGTCATCGCTCACCGAGGGCACGAACGACGGCTGGAGGGCCTGGTCGTTGTTCGAGTCCACGCTCACCCGGAACGTGGTTCCCGTCGCGAGGCGACGGGCGTAGACGTCGCGCACCGCGTTGGTGTCGTTGACCCCGATGAGGTCCGAGGCGTCGCTCTGGAAGGCGACGACGTCGCCGTCCTGGTCGAGGGCGGCGCCGAAGGAGTTGGCGTTGGACTCGCTCTCGTCGTTGGCGACGCTGGCGCGCACGACGGTGCCCGTGGCGAGGGTGCGCACGAAGATGTCGCGCACGCCGTTGCCGTCACCGCTGATGATGTTGGAGGCGTCGGACTCGAAGGCGACCACGGTCCCGTTGCCGGAGATGTCGGCGTTCGTCGAGCTCCCGTTGGCGTGCGGGTTGATGAAGATCTGGAACCCGCTGCTGAGCTTCACGGTGGTGCCCGCCTGACGATCCCGCAGGAAGATGTCGAACGCCCCGTTCGTGTCGGAGGCGACGAGGTTGCTCGCGAGGCTGTGGAACACCACGAGGCGACCGTCGTCGGAGATTGCCGGTGACGTCGATGCGCCGTTGGCCCCGACCTCCGCGCTGTCCACGCTGATGCGCTCGGTGGTGCCGAGGAGTCGATCCCGCAAGTACACGTCCTCGGTCTCGTTGGTGTCCCCGGCCACGAGGTCAGCCGCCCGCGAGGTGAAGACCACGAACCGACCGTCGGCCGAGATGTCGGGCGAGGTGCTGGTGGCCGCGGCGTTGACCGTGTCGTCGGCCTGACCCTCGTTCGAGTCCACGGACACCCTGCCGTCGGCGGGCACCTGGGGCTCGGCTCCGACCGCCGTCGTTCCGAGGAAGATGCCGACCACCGATGCGGTGACGGCGAGCAGGGCGGTGGCCGCGATCTGGCGGCGGGTTCGTGGACGCATCGGGGGACCGTCGCACGAGGGCCAGTCGAGCCGCATCAGTAGCACTACGGATCTCTAGGCTCCACCGGGTGGCGGACACCAGCACCCTCGTCGGCCGGGACGAGCAGGTGGCGCTGCTCACCGCCGCCGTGGAGGACGCCGGCGCCGGACGAGGCCGCGTCGTCGTCGTGCGGGGCGACCCCGGCATCGGCAAGAGCGCACTCCTGGCCGACCTGGCCCGACGCGCCGACGCGGCGGGCTTCGACGTGCACAGCGGCCGTGGCGACGAGATGGCCCAGGCACGGCCCTTCGGCCCGCTGACCCAGTTGCTCGGCCTGCATCCCGAGGCCGACGATCCCGACGCGGCCCGCATCGGTCGGATCCTCTCCGGGCAGGACGAGCTCGATCACTCCGGACTGCCCCTCGCCGGCGAGGTCCGGTTCCGCGTGCTCGACACCGTGCTCGGCCTCGTCGACGCGGCGACGGCCCGTCGCCCGGTCGCCCTCGTCCTCGACGACCTCCACTGGGCCGACGAGGACACGTTGCGGGTGGTGGTGGCCCTGGCGGAGCGGGCGGCCACGGTGCCGTTGCTGCTCGCCGTGGGAACGCGCCGGCACCCGCAGGCGCCGGCACTGGTGACGGCACTGCGGGCGCTCGACGACCTCGGCGCCACCGTGGTGGAGGTCGGCCCGCTCCCCGCCCCTGCCCTGGCCGACGTGGTCGCCTCGCTCGCCGGGGGACGCCCGGGACCGCGACTCGCCGCCGAGGTGGGGCGCGCCGGCGGCAACCCCTTCCTCGCCATCGAGCTCGTCGCCGCGCACAGCTCAGCAGGCGCGCTCTTCGAGGACGGCGACACCATCGAGTTGGCCGAAGGGCGTGGCGGCTCCCCGCTCGGTGACACCGCGCTGCGCCGACTCGACCACCTGCGTCCCGAGACGGTCGAGCTCCTGCGGGCCGCGTCGGTGCTCGGCCGCACCTTCGAGCTCGCCGTGGTGGCCGACCTCGTCGGCCGACGCGGGATCTCGGTCGCCGCCGACGTCGACGAGGCGCTCGCCGCCGGCATCCTGCACCCCTCGGGCGATCGGCTCTCCTTCGTGCACGACCTCGTGTGGGAGGGCATCTACCAGTCGTTGCCCGGGGCCGTGCGCACCACCCTGCACGTCGAGGCCGCCCGGGCGCTGGCCGATCGCCACGCTGACGCGTTCGACATCGCCGCGCAGGTCGACCGGGGTGCGGCCGGCGCCGGGGCGGAGGCCGTCCCCTGGCTGCTCGAGGGCGCCCACCAGGTCCGGGTGACCGCGCCGGCCACGGCCGCCGGGTTCCTCACCCGGGCGATCGAGCTGCTCCCGCCCGACGATGCCCGCCGGCCGGCGGTGCAGGCCCGACTCGCCGAGGCACTCGTCTTCTCGGGCCGCCAGCGCGATGGCCACGCCCTCGCCGAGGCCTGCCTGCGCGACGCCGGCGTCGACGACGAGTTGCGGGGCACCCTCGGCTACCTCCTGGGCCAGGCGCTCTTCCTCGAAGGGCGCCTGTCCGAGGCTGCCGCCCAGTTGGACAACGGGACCGAGCCGGACTCGCCGGAGCGGGCCGGCGCGCTCGCCGACGCCGCCTTGGCACACCTGCTCGGCGGCGACCTGACCGCCGCCGCGGAGACCGCGGCGCGGGCCCTGTCGGCGTCGAGGGCGGCCGGCGACGTGGCCGTGGAGACCTTCGTCCTGGCGGTGACCTCGTGGGTGCGCGCCCTCGAAGGCGACCTCCCCGGGGGACTCGCCCTCGGACGGGAGGCCGTCACCCGGGCCGACGCCTCCGGTCGCCTCGAGGCGCACCGAAACGTGCCCTACGTGTTCTATGCGCAGGTGCTCCTGTGGGCGGACCACGACGCCGAGGCCCGCACGGCCATCGAGCGGGCGACCGAGCTGGGTGAGCGCCTCGGGCTCGTCTGGGACGTCCCGCTCCGCCACCTGCTGCGTGCCCGCGCCCACCACCGTCGCGGCGACTGGGACGAGGCGATGGCCGAGGTGGACGCCGGCCTGTCGCAGAGCCACGACATGGGCGGCTCGGTGGCCGACGTCTGGCTGTGGTGCGTACGGGCGAGATTGGCCGTCGCCCGGGACGACCGGGACGCGGCGGCCCGCGCGCTGGCCGAAGCCGAGCTCGGGGCCGCCGAGGGGGGACAGGGCCTGGACCAGGTGGCCTGGGTGTCGGCGCTGCTGGCGGAACGGCAGGGCCAGGTGGGTGCGGCTCTGGGGACGATCGGTCTGCTCTGGGACGGCCTCGAGGAGCGAGGCCTCGACTACTACGTGTGGGACATCGCCCCGGACGTCGTGCGCGTGGCGCTGCGGGCCGGCGAGCGGGACCGCGTCGACCGGGTGCTGCGGGCCCTCGAGGAGATCAGCGCCCGCTCCCCCGACTCCTCGGCGCCCATGGTCACCGCCCGTTGCCGGGGGATGGCCGACCGGGATCCCACCGCCTACCGAGAGGCGCTGGATCGCCTGGCCGCCCGCAAGGCGAACGCCCGCCCGGTGGAGCTCGCCCTCCTCCAGGCCGAGGCCGCCGACGTGCACGAGGCGGTCGGACAACAACCAGTGGCCGATGCCCTTCGGGCGAAGGCCTTCCCGGTGCTGGAAGGGGCCGGCGCGGTCCCCTTCGGCGTCCCGGGCCTCGCCGGCCCGGCGGCGGTCCGGTCGACGGCCACCTTCGGTTGGGCGTCACTCACCGCACGCGAGCTCGAGGTCGTGAGCCTGCTGGCCGAGTCGCTCAGCAACGCCGAGATCGCCGCGGCGCTGCACTGCTCACGCCGGACCGTCGAGAGCCACCTGAGCCACGTCTACACGAAGCTCGGCCTCTCGTCCCGGGTCCAGCTGGCGGTCGTGGCCGCCGAGCGGCTGCGCCTCCGGGATGCGTAGCGCTACGGATGCGCCCGCACACCCGTCGTCGTAGAACCGGCACATGACCGAGCCCGCCCCGGCGGAGGGCGACGACGGCCCGGGTCGGCGGCCCGTCGACCCGATCCCGCTCCCTCCCGACCCCATGGCGCCGTGGTTGGCGACCACCGCAGCGACGGCCGACGCCGAGGACGAGCCCGACCGGGCACCCGGCGAGCGGGCCTGACGAGCTCGACGCCCGCTCCGGTCCGCTCGCGGCCGCTTCGTCGGTCAAGATCTCGACGTGCACGTCGCCGCCGGCATGGACCCGCACCTCCCGTTGTCGGCGGTCGCCGACCACGCCCGACGGGTCGAGCGTCTGGGCTTCGACGCGCTTCACGTGGCCGAGATGGTCAACGACGCCTTCGTGGTCAGCGCGCTGGCCCTGGAGCACACCGAGCGGCTGGTCGTCCGCACCTCGCTGGCGGTCGCTTTCGCCCGCAGCCCCATGCAGGTGGCGCTCACGTCCTGGTCGCTCGCCCGTCTCGGCCCCGGCCGCTTCGACCTCGGGCTCGGGACGCAGATCAAAGCCAACGTCGCGGAGCGCTTCGGCGTCACGTGGACCGACCCGGTCGAGCACATGGCCGACTACGTCGCCGCGGTGCGGGCCTGCTTCGCCGCCTTCGCCGGAGACGCCCCGCTCCACCACGAGGGGCCCCGCTACCGCCTGACCCGCCTGCAACCCGAGTTCAACCCGGGCCCCCTCGACGGCCCCGCGCCACCGATCTGGCTCGGTGGGGTGGGTGACCGCTCCTGCCGGCTGGGTGGCGAGCTCGCGGACGGGTTCGTGACCCACCCCACCAACTCCGACCGGCGCTACCTCACGGAGGCCTGCCTGCCCGCGCTGGAGGAGGGGCGCCGGGCCGGGGGTCGAGGTCCCGGCGCGCCGCTCGTCGTGGCCGGCGGCATGGTCGCCACCGGTCCCGACGACGCCGCCGTGGCGCAGTCCCGCGAGGAGCGCCGCCGTCGGCTCGGCTTCCTGTTCAGCACCCCGGCCTACCGCCGGACCCTCGAGCTGCATGGGTGGACGGATCTCGGCGACGTTCTGCGGAGCCTCGCCCGCGCCGGCCGCTGGGACGACATGGCCGCCGCCGTCGAGGACGAGGTGCTCGACACCGTCGTCGTCTCCGCCCCGTACGGCCGACTCGCGTCCGCCGTGGCCGAGCGATACGCGGACATCGTCGACGGCGTGCTCCTCCAGGTGCCCGATGACCCCGCCCACGACGATGCGTTCACGGAGGCGGTCGAGGCGCTGCGCGCCTGCTAGCGACCCTTGGGCAAGGCCCGACCCTGCTTGGCGGCGCCCCCCGACGTACCCGAGGCGAACCCGTTGAGGGCCTCACCGCCCTTGGCCAGGTTGACCCCCGCCACGCCGAGGCCCTTGCCGGTCGCCCCGAGCTGGCGGCCGAGGCCGCCGAGCTGGTCGGCGACGTCGTCGAGTTGGGCCACGATCGCCTCCACCCGTTCCACCCCGTCCCCGATGGTCGACGCCACGTCGTCGATCAGCGGCACGGCGTCCAGCTTGTCGCCGATGTCTCCCAGCACCTTGGTGATGGCCGCGAGCTCGCGGGTGCTGCTGGTGATGGCCGCTGCCGCGGCGGCGGTGAGGGTCTGCGCGCTGCCACCCTCCTTGCCCGCCAACAGCTCGGCGGCGTCGCTGGCCCCACCCCCGGCGGCCCGCAGGGTGTCCCCCACCTGGTCCAGCACCCGTGGCAGGGCCTGCACCAGCTCGGTGAGGTCGGCCCGGTGATCGAGCACCCACTCCGCGGCGTCGCGCACGGCACCGAGACCCTCGTTGTCGTCGAACAGCTCACCCAGGTCCCCGAAGTCCACGGCCGCAAGGTAGTGGGGCGACCGAGCCCGGGTGGTCGTGCTCAGCGGAAGGGCTGGTGGCCGTACCGGTCGAGGTGCACGACCTCGCCGATCGGGCGCCGGGTGGTGGTCCCGTAGCGGCCCTTGGCCCACCCGATGGGGATGATGCACACCGGGTTCACGTGGCGGGGCAAGCCGAGGATCTTGCGGGCGCCGCGGACGTGCCAGATCGGCAGCGTCTGCAAGGAGGCGCCCAGGCCGACGGCCCGGCAGGCCAGGAGCAGGTTCTGCACCGCGGGGTAGACCGAGCCGTAGAACGACGCCACGGAGATCTGCGGGCGGCCGACCGGCCGGTGCTTGAGATTGCGGGAGTAGCACGGGATGACGAACACCGGCAGCTCCTCGAAGTGCTCGGCCTGCCACTGACCGGGGCGCATGCCCCGCAGGGCCGCCTCGTCCCCGCGCGCCTGGCGCTCGACGACCGGGTTGAACAGCCGGTACAGCCGTCGGTAGAGCCGGGCGAGACGGGCCTTCTGCTCGGGGTCCTCGACGACGAGGTACGACCAGTCCTGGGTGTTCGAGCTCGTCGGCGCCTTGAGCGAGAGCTCCAGGAGCGGCAGGAGCACGTCGTGCGACACCGGCTCGAGATGGAGGCGGCGCACGGCCCGCTGGGTGCGCATGGCCTCGTCGAGAGGCATCCCGAGACGGGCGAGCGCCTCGGCGGGTGTCGGCGGCGTGAACGGCTCGGGCGCGGCGGCACCTGCGGATCCGGCGGCGGTCATGGGCCGGAGCGTACGGCCCGGAGCCGGACCCGGCCGGGCCGCTCCTTCCGGTGGACGGGCCGAGCGTCAGAGCTGGAGCCACTCCCACACCAGGCCGCGCAGGCGGTCGATCCCGGTGCCGTTGGCGGCGCTGACCCAGATGATGTCGCCGGGCTCGAGCTGGCAGGCCGCGGCGAGGTCCTTCTTGCGCTTCTGGCGCTTCGCGGCCTTCACCTTGTCGTGCTTGGTGGCGATGATCACGTGCGGCAGGGCGTTGGCCCGCAGCCACTCCAACATCTGGAGGTCGAGCTTGGTCGGGCCGATCTCGCCGTCCACGAGCACGAGGATCATCGTCAGCTGCTCGCGGGTGAGCAGGTAATCCTCCATCATCTGCTGCCAGCGCTGGCGGGTGGCCGCCGGCGCCGACGCGTAGCCGTACCCCGGGCAGTCGATGACCGCGGTGCCGTCGCCGAGGGCGAAGCAGTTGAGGAGCTGGGTTCGGCCCGGGGTCTTGGACACCATGGCGAGGCGCTTGCGGTTGGCGAGGGCGTTCAAGAGCGAGGACTTGCCGACGTTGGACCGTCCCACCACGGCCAACTCGGCCTCGTTGTCAGGGAGGTCGTCGGCGGTCGGTGCCGACGTCACGAACTCGAGGGGCAGGGGGCGGCCGGCGGACACGCCACGATCATGGCGGATGCGGACCTCGCCGTCGTGCGACGATGGCGCATGGATCGACGCTGCCGTCAGGGTCACCGCTGATGCGGGGGGTCCGGGTCACCGAGGACGGCGTGCAGGTGGCCGAGGTGCCCGCGCCCGAGCCCGGCCCCGACGACGTGGTGGTCAAGGTGGCCGCCAGCGGCATCTGCGGGTCCGATCTCCACCTGCTCAGCTGGGGGCCGCTGCCCGTCATCCTCGGCCACGAGGTGTCCGGGTGGCTGCCCGACGGCACGCCGGTGGCCATCGAACCGGTTCGCTGGTGTGGCACGTGCGAGCGCTGCCTCGCCGGCGACTCCCAGCTCTGCGCGACGGCCTCGACCATCGGGATCTCGGCCGACGGTGGGATGGCCGACGAGGTCCTCGTGGGCCCCGAGTGCGTGGTGCCCCTGCCGGCCGGACTCGACGTCCTCGACGCCGGGCTCGTCGAGCCGGTGGCCTGCGCCGTCCACGCCATGGCCCGGGCCCGGGTCGAGCCCGGGATGCGCGTCGCGGTGGTCGGCGGGGGGACGTTGGGCATCGCCGCGGTCGCCGCCGCGACCCACGCGGGTTGTGAGGTGGGCTCCGTGACCCGCCATCCTCACCAAGCCACCGCCGCCGAGGCGGTGGGAGGCCGACCGGCCGACGGCCGCTACGACGTGGTCATCGAGGCCGCGGGCACGTCCTCCGCGTTCGCCGCCGCGTGCGACCTGGCGCGCAGCCGGGGCACCATCGCCCTCCTCGGCACGTACTGGGAGGATCTCACCGCTCCCGGGATCCCCCTCACCATCAAAGAGCTCGACGTCGTGGCCTGCTACGGCTACGGCCACCACAGCGGCCGCCGTGAGGTGGACGACGCCGCCGCCCTCCTCGCGGCGGTGCCGGAGCTGGCACCGTCACTCGTCACCCACCGCTTCGGCCTCGACGATGCGCCCGAGGCCTTCCGCGTGGCCGCCGACCGCGCCAGCGGCGCCATCAAGGTCGTGCTCCAGCCCTGACGATCCAGAGGAGCATCCCGGGCTCGGGTCGGGCGCGCGCCCGGTCGTCCGAGCCCGTCAGGCGGTCCACCGGAACGTCACCGCGAGCGGGGGGTGATCGCTGAGCGGCTCGCCGTCGTCCCGCACGAAGCTGTCGGTGGGGTTGTCGTGGGAGAGCGGCTCGAAGGTGACGCCGTCCTCGCTGCGGAAGGCGGCCTTGTCGATGGCGCTCGGATCCTCGCACTCGACCGCATCGCACACGTCGGTGAGACCGGTGCGCTCGAGGAACGTCTGCCAGATGGCGAGGTCGCCCTCCCCTTCCGGGCTGTCGGGATCCGGCGTCGCCCACGTGTGGAGGTTGGTGTCGCCGGCGAGCAGCACGGCGTGACCGGCCGAGTGCTCCTCGATGAAGGCCGCGAGCTGCTCGTAGTCGGCGGCCTGGAGCACCTGGTCGTCCTGTGTGCCGCCGGCCTCGGCGTGGAGGTTGTAGACGTCCACCTCGACACCGTCGGCCAAGGCGGTCCGGGTGACCATGAAGCCCTTCTGCGCGAGGCAGTCCCCGGCCCCGCCCTGGCTGGTGTCGGCACCGCCGAAGCACCCCTCCCACCGGACCCGCTCGACGTCGCCGAAGGGGAAACGGGAGAACTGGTTGAGGCCGTCCGCGAGGATGGCCTCGGGTCGGGTCGGGTCGCCCCCGAGAGGCAACGGCGCCGAGGTCGACCGGTGCTCGAAGTCGACCCGGGATTCGAGCTCCTCGTGGTACACCCGCAGCGGGGCCAGCGGGTTCGGGTCCGGCGTCTTCCACGTCTCCTGGAGGAGCACCAGGTCGTGGTCGTTCAGCAGGGGCCCGATGAGGGGCATGTTGGTGGCGGGCTCGGAGCCCGACAGGACCTCGGGTAGGCCCGCCACGTTGTAGGACAGGAGATCCAGCTCACCTCCGGCGCCCACCACGGTCGTGCTCGTCGTCGTGTCGGCATCCGCCGACTCGGACCCGGGCTCGTCATCGCCTCCACACGCCGCCGCCAGGAGCGCGAGCACGAGGAGGGGGGCGGCGAGCCGTGCGGGTAGGAGGAGGCGCATGGGAACCACCCTGCCAGAAGGCGACGCCCCGGTGAACGGAAGGTGTCGCCGGGTGTGCTGGCAGGATGGCGGGATGCAGATCACCCGTGACGCCGGCGGACCGGCGGCGGTGCGCCCATGAGCGTGCCCGTCGACCTCACCGCGCTCCGCGAACGCCTCGCTGAATACGGCCCGAACCCCTTCCTCACCACGGTGAACGAGGACGGCACGCCCCACGTGACCTCGGTGACGGTGCGCCTCGAGGGCGAGGTGCTGGTCGCCGGTGCCGGGCGCCGCACCCGAGGCAACGTCGCCGACCGACCGTCCGTCGCGCTGCTGTGGCCGCCCGCCACCGATCCCGCGTACAGCTTGATCGTCGATGCCCTCGCCGTCGGAGCCGACGCGGAGGGATCCGACGAGGTGCGCATGACGCCGCATGCGGCGATCCTCCACCGCGTCGCCGGCGCCGCCGGTGAGGGCCCGAACTGCCTCGCGGTCGACGGAGGCCCACCGTCCTGAGGCCGTTCGCGGCCCGCCGGGCCTCGATCACGGCGCTCGTCGTCCTCCTCCTGGCACTCACCTTCGGCGTGGGGTGCTCGCCCGACGGCGCTCGCAGCCTCGAGGCGAGCCCCGACGGCCGGGTCGACTCCGAGAACGGCGACTGCGGCTGGACCGTCCCCCTGGGCGACGGGAAGGTGCTCTGGGTGGTGTGCGATCCGAACGCCCTACCAGGGGGCCTGACCAATTCGGTGGCGGTCTCCGACCCCGACGACCGCTCCCCGACGTTCCAACAGGCCAACTTCGTCCGGCCGGCGCCCATGGACACGGGACGTTGCTCGGACGAGGGCGGCGCGGCGTCGTGGATCAACGGGGTGACCGCCGCCCCCGGGAGGGTCCCCGGCACCACACTCGTCACCGCCTTCTTCATCCACGGGTGCCGGGCCTCGCTGCTCGACCGCAGCGACGTCGGCGACTACGGGGTCGCCACCTACACCTACGAGCACGGCTCGACCGCCACCTGGAGCGCCCAGGTGCACCGGTGGGACCTGTTCCCCGGCGCCTGGTCCTCGGGCGAGCGCAACGTCACCTTCGGGGCCGGCGCCGTGTACGACGACGGCCACCAGTACACCTACGGCTGCCATCCCGACGAGACCCCCGACTGGGTGAACGAGCAGCAGTGCTCCGTCGTCCGGGCCGCGGTCGGACAGCCCGTGGGCGTACGCGCCTCGTGGGAGGTGTGGCGCGGCGACGACGAGGGCTGGGCGGCGTGCACCGTCGACCCGGCCTCCGGCCCGGACTGCAGTGAGGCCTCGTTCCGACGAGCGCTCGAGGCGGCCGCACCCATGGAGATGCCCCTGCCCGGCGTCGAGCAACCGGACGGGTTCACGCCCCAGCAGTTCTCGGTCTCGTGGAGCGAGCACCTGGACGCCTTCGTCTCCGCCGCGCCACGCGCGTTCGGCGACCCGACCCTGCGCATCCGGGTGGCCGACGCCCCCGAAGGTCCGTGGTCCGACCCCGGCGACGTGGCCGTCGACTGCGACCCCGAGGTCGTGGAGGGTGGCTTCAACTGCTACCACTTCGCCCCCCACCCGCCACTCGGGGACGCCACCTCGATGCCGTTCGGGATCCACGACGCCGGCCACGACGGACCCGCCGACGTCGCCTTGGTGTCAGTGCCCTGGTGCGAGCTCGAGGACCTCGCCGGCCGGCCCTGCCCCTGACGCCGATCCTTCACTCGGGAGGGATGCAGCACCACCCTCGGTTGACCAGCTCGGTGGCCATGAGGTCGGCGTCGAGGCGGACGACCAGTTCCTCGTCACGCGCTCGCTGGCGGCGATCGGGCGCGGCCGCGGCGCTCGTCGCCTTCGGGGTCGCCACCCGCCTCGTGGCACGGGCCTGGGCGTCAGTGCCGGCACCCGGCCCCGCGCCCGCAGGGTCGCCGTCGACGCCGTGCTCCTCGAGGCGGGCCAAGAGCTCGTCGATCTCGGCGTTGGTGAACTTGCCCGCCGCCTGACGCTGGTTGAGCCCGATGCGGTGACGGGCCTCCTTGAAGGTGTCGAAGCCCAGTGCCTCGAGCGCTTCCGCGAGCTCGGCCACGCGTTTGGGCGATGCCGGGGGGCCAGCTGCTTGTCCGAACGCCATGGAGGCAACCTACGCAGGCGCGCTGACAGGGAGCGGGATGCGTTCCGCCCGACCCTCAGATGCTGCGGCCGCTGCCCTCCCAGTAGGGCGCCCGCAGCTCGCGCTTGAGCAGCTTGCCGGCGGCAGAGCGTGGCAGGGCGTCCGACCAGTCGATGGTCTTCGGCCGCTTGTAGCCGGCGAGCTTCTCGCGGCACAGGGCCACGAGCTCCTCAGCGAGCTCGTCCGAGCCCTTCACGCCCTCGACCGTCTGGACCACGGCTTTCACCTGCTCGCCGTACTCGTCGTCGGGAACCCCGATGACGGCCACGTCGGCCACGGCCGGGTGCTCGGCCAGGACGGTCTCGATCTCGGCCGGGTAGATGTTCACCCCACCCGAGATGATCATGTCGATCTTGCGGTCCGAGAGCCACAGGTAGCCCTCGTCGTCGAGGTAGCCGACGTCCCCGGTGGTGAACACCCCGGGCTCGAGGTGCGCGGCGGCGGTCTTGTCCGGATCGTTGTGGTACACGAAGTCGCTGCCGAGGGCGCTGCGGAAGTAGAGCGTCCCCGACTCGCCCTGGGCCACGGGCTCGTCGTCGGGACCGATGACCAGGACCTCCATCATGGAAAGGGGCGGCCCCACGCTGCCGCCCTTGCGCACCCAGTCCTCGGCGCGGATGGTCGAGATGAAGGCGCCTTCGGTCGATCCGTAGTACTCGTGGACCTTGGGGCCGAGCCACTCGATCATCGCCTGCTTCCACGGCGCCGGGCAGGGCGCGGCGCCGTGCCAGACGGCCTCGAGGCTCGACCCGTCGAGCCCGGACCGGACATCCTCCGGCAGGTCGAGGAGACGCTTGAACTGCACCGGCACGAGGTGGACGTTCGTCACGGCCCACTCGTCGAAGAGGCGCACCGTCTCGGTGGGGTCGAACTTGTGGCGCATGACCACCGCCGACCCCGCCACCATCGGCAGGAAGCTGAAGGCCCACTGCGCCGAGTGGTACACGGGCCCGGCCAGGAGCGTGCGCCCGGGGGTCGGCACGAACTCCCCCAACATGCCCGCGACGAGCGGGAGCAGGTCACTCGGGACGTCGGCGCCGCCGGCGAGCATGCCGCGGACGCCCTTCGGTCGGCCGGTGGTGCCGGAGGTGTAGAACATCGGCCCGCCGAACAGCGCCGTGTCCGGCTCGTCGGTGGGCGCCGCCGCGAGCGCCGCCTCGTAGCTGGAGAGACGGCCCCGGTCCTCGGTGCCCGTGACCAGTGCCAGTCCCACGGTCGCGGCCCGCTCGTCGGCGAGCGCGGCTTCCGCCACGTCGGCGAACAGCTCGTCGACGACCAGGGCCTTGCACCCCGCGTCCTCGAGGACGTAGGCCAGCTCGTCGGCGGTCCAGTGCCAGTTGACCGGTACGTACGTGGTCCCGAGGTGGGCCGCCGCCCAGAAGGCCTCGAAGGCCTCCCGCCGGTTGCCCACCATGAGGGCGAAGGTGTCCCCGGGCTCGAGGCCCGCGCCCGTGAGCACGTGCATGAGGCGCACCACCCGCTCGGCCAGCTCGGCCCAGTTCGACTCCCCCCGCTCGTCGGCGAGGGCCAGATCGGCCCCTCGCTCGGTGACGTACGCGTCCAACAACTTCGGCATGGTCCCCCCTGGGTCCCTCGATGGCGGCGGCCCTTCTGGCCGTGGGTGGCGAATGGTGGGCGGCGCACGGCAGGCGGCGGCCGCCCGCCATCGCTAGCTGCTGAGGTCGGTGAGCACGGCCCGGCCGAGGTAGGCGCCGGCCTCGAGCTCCTCGAAGATCTGCGGGACGTCGGACAGGCTGCCGGTGCGCGAGACGTGCGTCTTCACCTTGCCATCCGCGGCCAGGGCGATCAGGTCCCGCATCTCCTGCACGGTGCCCACCGCCGAGAAGATGAGGGTGGGGTCCCGCCAGAAGAACTCGAACGGGCTGATCTCGAAGTTGCCGTCGCTCGTCGGCGGCAGGCCCACGCCCACGAAAAGGCCCTGCTGGCGCAGCATCGACAGGCCGAGTTGGAAGCCGGCGACCCGGGCGGCGAACACGAGCACGGCGTCGATGCCGCCCTTCATCATGGCGACGCCGGCGGCGTCCTCGACGCTGACCGCCTCGTCGGCGCCGAGCGAGCGGACGAACTCGAGTCGGTCCTCGCCGATGTCGACGCCGAGCACCTTGTAGCCGAAGGCCTGGAGGATCTGGATCGCGTAGTGGCCGAGACCTCCGGCCGCGCCGATCACGCCGATCGTGCGCCCGGGCGGGATGCCGTGGAGCTGGAGCTTGCGCACGGCGCTGTACGCGGTGAGCCCGCCGCACGCGAGGGGGGCCTCCTCGTCGCCGATGCTGTCGGGCAGCGGGACGAGCGCCTTCGACCAGATGGCGAAGCGCTCGGCGAACGTGCCCATGACCGTGCCGGCCTGGGGGCAGTGGCGGGGACGGCCACCGAGGCAGTACTCGCACGCGCCGCACCAGAACGCGCCGCCGGCGCCGCCGAGGCCGAGGATCACCCGCTGGCCGATCGAGACGTCGGCCTCGGCGCCGGGCCCGAGGGCCTCGACCACGCCGATGGCCTCGTGGCCGAGCTGCGGCGTGGACACGCCCATCCAGTCGCCCTTGGCCAGGTGCAGGTCGGAGTGGCAGACGCCCGCGGTCGTGATCCGCACCAGCGCCTGTCCCGCCGTGGGCTCGGGCACGTCCAGGTCACCGACCCGGACCGCCCCATCCTCGACCACGATCGCCTTCATCTGCTCGCTCATGGCCGCGACGCTACGCCTCCGCGGGGACGCCCGCGTTCAGTCGGGCAGCGCCGCCTCGATCTCGTCGAGCAGGTCGAGCAGGTCGAGCAGGTCGCGGCGGGTGGCGATGCCGTGGTCGCGGGCCTCGAGGTCGACGCCGGCGGCGGCGAGTGCCGCCTCGGTGTCGGCGTACGCCTTCTCCCGCGGGCCCATGGCGAGGAGGTCGGCGGTCAGCAGGTAGCTGCGCAGCCTTCGGGCCGAGTCGACGTGACCGGCGAGCGCGGTGGCCAGCATCAGTGTCTCG